>NZ_JBEPBF010000002.1:0-182450 GCF_040298985.1 Streptomyces sp. NPDC001093
GGGACGCCGACGGGGACCGGGGCCGGGGCCGGCGGGTCGAAGGCGGGCGGCGGGGGTACGGCCGCACGGCCGCCGCTCCTGGGGCCGCCGGCCGGGGCCGGGGAGGGCTTGGCGGCGGGGCGGCCGCCGCGTCGGGCCTCGATGAGGGCGACCGCCTTCTCGGGCAGCCAGGCCGACGCGGTGCCGCTGTCGTCGGAGCCCGAGCCGAAGAGGTGCGGGGCCAGCTGGGCCTGGAGGTCGGCCGGGCTGGGCCGGGCGGAGGCCTCCATCTGCATGCAGACCTCGATGAGCGGGCGCAGCTCGTCGGGCAGGCCGGTGAGGTCCGGGCCCTCGCGGAGCAGCATGAAGACGGTCTCGACGGGGTTGGCGCCGTGGAAGGGCGGGTGGCCGGTGGCCGCGAAGACCAGCATCGAGCCGAGGGAGAAGACATCGCTGGCGCCGGTGACGCTGCGGGAGTCCTTGGCCTGCTCGGGGGACATGTAGGCGGGGGTGCCCACGGCGACGTTCGTCATGGTCAGCCGGGTGTTGGAGACCCCGGAGGCGATGCCGAAGTCGATCACCCGGGGGCCGTCCTCGACCACGAGCACGTTGGACGGCTTCAGGTCGCGGTGGACCAGCCCCGCGCCGTGGATGGACTGGAGGGCTTCGGCGACGCCCGCCGCGAGCCAGCGCACGGCCTGGGCCGGGAGCGGCCCGCAGTCGTTCACTATCTCCTCGAGCGAGGGCGCCGGTACGTACGCGGTCGCCAGCCACGGCACGGCGGCGCGCGGGTCGGCGTCGACCACGGCCGCCGTGTAGAAGCCGGAGACCGCGCGGGCCGCCTCCACCTCACGGGTGAAGCGGACCCGGAAGAGCTGGTCCTCGGCCAGCTCGGTGCGCACCGTCTTGATCGCCACGCGCCGGCCGGACGCCGAGCGCGCGAGATAGACCAGCCCCATGCCGCCGGCGCCCAGCCGGCCCAGCACCTCGAACGGCCCGATCCGCCGCGGATCGTGCTGCGTCAGCTGATCCACCACTTGCCTGCCACCTCCCCGTACGAGCCGCGCCACTCTCCATATGTACGCGACCGAAGTGCAGCGTCTCACCACCGCACCGCCGTGGCGGCACGCACCCCGATTCTTCCTGGCCGGGCGGCTGGTTGCGAACCCGGTGATATTCGGGGTGTCTCTGTACCAACCGGTACCAATCACCCCAAAGCGGACGGGTCAGCGCTGCAGCAGTGCGAACGACGCCCCCTGATTGTCGGTGACGACGGCCACTCGTCCGTACGACGTCTCGAAGGGTGGCGCCTGCACCCGGCCGCCGAGCCGCTGTACGGCCCCGAGGGCGTCGTCCAGGTCCGCGACGCGGAAGTGGGTCAGGAAGTGCGGGGGCATCTCGGCCGGGAAGACCTCGGTGACCTCGGCACGGCCGAAGTCGGGCCGGGCCTCGGCGCCGAACAGGGCGTCGTGGAAGAGGCCGCCGTAGAAGGCGTTGGCGGCGGCCGTGTCCCGCGTGTACAGCTGGGCCCAGACGAAGGTGCCGGGCTCGTGCCGCCGCCCGAAGCCCCGGTGGCGGCCCGCCTGCCACAGGCCGAACACGGCGCCCGAGGGATCGGCGGCGAGGGCGGCCACCCCCAGGTCGCCCACCGGGAACGGGGCCATGACCACCTGCCCGCCGGCCGCGGTGATCCGCCGGCCGAGGGCCTCGGCGTCCGGGGTCGCGAAGGACACCGTCCAGACGGTGGGCATCCGGCCGTCGATCTTGGGGGCCAGCGAGGCGACGGGCTCCCCCGCCAGCCGGGCCCACACCGAGGAGCCGTACGCGTCCTCGAAGGTCCACCCGAAGAGCTCACCGTAGAACCGCTTGCCCGCCTCGACGTCGGCGAGCTGTGCATCCACCCAGCAGGGCACACCTTCCCCGTATGCCTCTTCCACGACTTCCGCCTCAAATACCTCTTCGGATTCCGAGGTCTCTTCCGCCTCTTCGTTCCCGGATGCCCTGTTTTCGGCCATGCCGTCAAAGTAACCGGGCCGCACGCACCGCGCAGACCAGGCACACCACCCTCAGAGCACCCATGCACCCCATTTGCAGTCGGCCGAATCGCGCTCCGATCACCCCTCGGTAAGCTGACGGCATGACAGGACAAGTGCGTACCGTCGACGGCCGCGTGGCCGGCCGGCGTGGGCAGGCGACCCGGCAGAAGCTGCTCGACTGCCTCAGCGAGATGCTCAGCTCCTCCCCCTACCGGGACGTCAAGGTCATCGATGTCGCCCGGAAGGCGGGTACTTCGCCCGCGACCTTCTACCAGTACTTCCCGGACGTCGAAGGCGCCGTCCTGGAGATCGCCGAACAAATGGCGACCGAGGGCGCCGGATTGACCCAACTGCTCCAAGGGCGGTCCTGGGCCGGCAAGTCGGGATGGCAGACCGCGCAGGAACTCGTGGACGGATTCCTGGAGTTCTGGCGCAGGAACGACGCGATCCTGCGGGTCGTCGACCTCGGCGCCGCCGAGGGGGACAAACGGTTCTACAAGATCCGCATGAAGATCCTCAACTCCGTGAACAACTCCCTCGCGGACTCGATCGCCGAGCTGCAGTCCAAGGGCAGGGTCGACAAGGACGTGAACCCGGCGGCGGTGGCCGGCTCGCTCGTCGCGATGCTCGCGGCGGTGGCGGCGCACCAGAAGGGTTTCCAGTCCTGGGGTGTGAAACAGGCCGAACTCAAGCCGAACCTGGCGTTGTTGGTACACCTGGGCGTGACCGGAAAGAAGCCGAGCAAGTAACAACGCCCGCTGCCACACCCCTTATTGCACCCTTTTTCATGCCCAAGTCCTGTCTGGCAGGCGGTGGTTCACTCGCGTCTCGCACGCGGTGAGCCACCGCCTGCACCGCTATGCGGGCAGCGGACGGTCCCGTACGACGTGCTTCATCACCAGCGTCGAGGTCAGCCGCTGCACCCCCGGCAGGGTCGCCAGCCGCTCGTCGTAGAGCCGCTGGAAGGCCGCGAGGTCGGCGGTCGCCACCCGGAGCAGATAGTCGGGCTCGCCGAAGAGCCGCTGGGCGTCGAGCACGTGCTCCAGCTCGCCGACCGCCCGCTCGAACTCGGCGACCGTGTCCCGGTCCTCCTGCCGCATCGACACGAAGACCAGCGCCTCGAAGTTCAGCCCGAGCGCCGCCGCGTCCACCACCGCCCGGTAGCCCTGGATGGCACCGGAGCGCTCCAGCTCACGCAGCCGGCGGTGGCAGGGCGAGACGCTGAGACGCACCCGGGCGGCCAGCTCGGTCACGGTCAGGCGCCCGTCCTGCTGCAGCTCGGCAAGGATTTTCCGGTCCATGTCGTCCATGAGCAATATCTTCCCCCAGAACCGCTGCTTGCGGGCAAACTTCGGGAACACTTTCGGCCCATCCACGCCTAATGTCGCCGACATGGACTCGGGACTGCTCTTCTCCTTCCTCGCCGTCGACGTGCTGCTGGTGTGCGTGCCGGGCGCCGACTGGGCGTACGTGATCGCGACCGCCGTGCGCCGCGGCTCGGTGCCGCGCGCGGTGGCCGGCCTGGTCTGCGGCTACGCCCTGCACACGGCCCTGGCGACGGCGGGCCTCGCGGTCCTGGTGGCGGGCTCGCCGAGACTGCTGACGGCCCTGACCGTGGCGGGCGCGGGGTATCTGCTGTGGCTCGGCTGGGGTGTGCTGCGCCGGCCGGCGGTACCGGGAGCCACGGAGGAGGCCTCCCCCGACGGGCGTCTCTTCCTGCGCGGCGCCACGATCAGCGGCCTCAACCCCAAGGGCCTGCTGCTCTACCTCTCCGTCCTCCCCCAGTTCCTCACCCTGCGCGGCACCCACCTGCCCGTCCCCGTCCAGACGGCGGCCCTCGGCCTGCTCCACATGGCCTGCTGCGCGGCCGTCTACCTCACCGTCGGCACGTTGTCGCGTGCGCTGCTCTCCGCGAGGCCGACGGCGGCCCGGGCGGTGACGCGGACGTCGGGGGCGGCGATGCTGGGGATCGGCGCGGTTCTCCTGGCGGAGCGCCTGGCCGGGGTTTAGGGGGTCTCCGTGATCCGGAACAGCCGGATCTCCCTCGTCACCCGGGCCTGATACGTGGCGTACGGCGGCCAGAACTCCAGGAGTGCCGTCCAGGCCTCCGCCCGCTCGTCCGCGGTGAGCAGCCGGGCGGTGACCGGGATGTCCCGGCCCTTCCAGCTGATCACGGCCTCCGGGTGGGCGAGCAGGTTGTGACTCCAGGCGGGATGCCCGGGCCGCCCGAAGTTGGAGCCGACGAGCAGCCAGCTCCTGCCGTCCGCCTCCGGCATGCAGGCCAGCGGGGTCCGGCGGAGCAGTCCGCTGCGGGCGCCGGTCGAGGTGAGGACCAACCCGGGCAGCATCCGGGTGCTGAGCAGGTACCGCCCCCGGGTGAGCCGGTGGACCGCCCGGTCGAGTGCCGGGATCACATGGGGCGCGACCTTCGCGAACCCGCGCGTCGAGGACACCTTCTGCACCAGCCGGACGCCGATCACACCGTCACCTCCGTGCCCGCGAAGAGACCGGCGGCCTCGGCGGCCCGGTCCCGCAGCCGGTGCACCGGCCCGAACAGCAGCTCGTCCCCGGCGGCCCGCTTGAAGTACAGCTGCGCGTCGTGCTCCCAGGTGAACCCGATCCCCCCGTGCAACTGGATCCCCTCGCCTGCGGCCCCCCGCAACGCCTCCAGGGCCTGCGCGAGCGCGAGCCCACCACTTCGTTCACCCTGAGCACCCGAGGACCCGGCGCCGGCGCCGCAGGCCCACGCCGCGTGATACGCCGCCGACCGAGCCGCCTGCACCCCCACGTACACGTCGGCCAGCCGATGCTTCACCGCCTGGAAGGACCCCACCGGCCGCCCGAACTGCTCGCGCTGCCCGACGTACTCCACGGTCCGCTCCAGTACCCGTTCCGCCGCCCCGACGGCCTCACAGGCGAGCACGGCGGCGACCCCGTCACCGAGCACGGCCAGGGCGGGCAACACGTCCACCCCCTCCTCGCCGAGCAACTCCGCGCGAACGTCCCGCAGTTGGACGCGGCCCTGCGGCCGGGTGGCGTCGAGCGCGGTCTGCCGGGCTCGTACGACGCCGGGCGCGTCCCCGGCGACCAGGAACAGCAGGGTCCGCGACCGCGCGAAGCCCCCGGTGTGGGCGGCGACGAGCAGCAGCCCCGCGCTGTGCCCGTCCAGCACTTGGTCGACCTGCCCGTACAGCCGCCAGTCGCCGTCGGCGTGCCGGGCCTGGACGCCCCCGGCCCGTCCGCCACCGGCCGAGAAGCTGCCGTTGTCGCAGGTCAGGGCGAGGGCCGTGGTCAGGGCCGGGCCGGGGACGGCCAGGGTGGCGGTGAGGGTGCCGGCGGCCAGGCGGGGCAGCAGTTCGGCGCGCTGGGCCTCGGTGCCGAGGGCGAGGATCAGCGGGGCGGCCAGGACGGAGGTGGCCGGCAGCGGGGAGGGGGCGAGCGCCCGGCCGGTCTCCTCGCAGGCGAGGGCCAGTTCGGTGAGGGTGCAGCCGACACCGCCGTACCGCTCGGGCAGGGCGAGCCCGGGCAGGCCGAGCTGGTCGGCGAGGGCCGACCACAGGAGGGGGTCGTGTCCGGCCGGGCTGTCGACGGCGGCCCGCAGCTCGGGCGAGCCGCACCGCTTGTGCAGCAGCTCGCGCAGGGTGCGGCGGATCTCGTCCTGCTCGGCGGTCAGGCGCGTGTCCATGGCGGGTCCCTCATCCCTCCCGAGCCGATCTGACGGAGCGTCATATTAGGGCGCGGGCGCACGGATGCCCAGGGTCACGACACCTGCCGCGAGCCGCCGTATCTGATGTACCGTCAGATCCATGACGGCTGGGAGCAGGAAGGTCGCCGTGGTCGGGGTGGCCCTCTCCGACTGCGGGCGCGTGGACGACGCCACCCCGTACACCCTGCACGCGCAGGCGGCCCGCCGCGCCCTCGCGGACGCGGGGCTCGACCGCGCCCGGGTCGACGGCCTCGCCTCGGCGGGCCTCGGCACACTGGCCCCGGTGGAGGTGGCCGAGTACCTGGGCCTGCGCCCCACCTGGGTGGACTCCACCTCGGTCGGCGGCTCGACCTGGGAGGTCATGGCGGCGCACGCGGCGGACGCGATAGCCGCGGGCCACGCGAACGCCGTCCTGCTCGTCTACGGCTCGACGGCACGCGCCGACATCAGGGCGGGCCGCAGGACCGGCGACCTGTCCTTCGGCGCCCGCGGTCCCCTCCAGTTCGAGGTCCCCTACGGCCACACCCTGATCGCCAAGTACGCGATGGCCGCCCGCCGCCACATGATCGAACACGGCACGACCGTCGAGCAGCTGGCCGAGGTCGCGGTCCAGGCCCGGGCCAACGCAGCACTGAACCCGCAGGCGATGTTCCGCGACCCGATCACGGTCGACGACGTCCTGGCCGGCCCGATGATCGCCGACCCCTTCACCAAGCTGCACTGCTGCCTGCGCTCGGACGGCGGCGCGGCGGTCCTGCTGGCGGCCGAGGAGTACGTACGGGACTGCCGTACGGCCCCCGTGTGGGTCCTCGGCACCGGGGAGCAGGTCTCGCACGCGGCGATGTCGGAGTGGACGGACTTCACGGTGTCCCCGGCGGCGGTGAGCGGGCGGCTGGCCTTCGAGCGGGCGGGCGTGGGACCGGCCGAGATGGACTTCGCCGAGATCTACGACGCCTTCACCTACATGACCCTGGTGACCCTGGAGGATCTCGGCTTCTGCGGGAAGGGCGAGGGCGGGGCGTTCGTGGAGAAGGGCCGGCTGCTGGTGCGGGGCGGGGAACTGCCGGTCAACACGGACGGGGGCGGCCTGTCGGCCCAACACCCCGGAATGCGGGGGCTGTTCCTGCTGGTGGAGGCGGTGCTGCAACTGCGCGGGGAGGCCGGGGAACGGCAGGTGCGGACGCGGGACGGGCAGTTGCCGAGGCTGGGGGTGGCCTCCGGGACGGGGGGCTGGTTCTGCTCGTCGGGGACGGTCGTTCTGGGCCGGTGAGGGCCCCGCCTCAGTCCTCCTCCAGCAGCCGGCGCCAGATGCGGGTGCGGTGCAGCACGTAGAGGGAGCTCAGCAGGACGACCGCCTGCAGCCCGACGGCGAGCAGCCAGAACTCGTCCCTGGTCTCCAGTCTGTTCGTCAGGAACGTGAAGTTCATGCCGAAGAACCCGGTGATGAACGACAGCGGCAGGAAGATCACCGACACGATGGCCAGCCGGTTGATCACGCCGTTCTGCTCGCCCGCGACGAGCGAGGAGTAACTGGCGAAGGCCCGGCGGGTGGCGTCCTGGAGGGACTCGACGTCGGCGAGCACCAGCCTTCCGGCGGTCTGGAACCCCTGGGCCCGCCTCTGCCGGTCCTCGGGGAAGGTGGGGCTCATCATCCGGCGGGTGAGGATCTCGTCGACCGCCTGGAGGTAGGGCAGCAGGGCGTGGTGCAGCAGGGCGGAGCGCCGTCGCAGCCGCGCCAGACGGTAGATCTGCTCGGGCCGCCGCTGCTCGAACATGCCGTC
This sequence comes from Streptomyces sp. NPDC001093, assembly GCF_040298985.1. Taxonomy (NCBI): domain Bacteria; kingdom Bacillati; phylum Actinomycetota; class Actinomycetes; order Kitasatosporales; family Streptomycetaceae; genus Streptomyces; species Streptomyces sp. NPDC001093. The sequence continues at coordinate 7,503 of NZ_JBEPBF010000002.1, forward strand.
CTCGAGTTCCTCGGTCTCCAGCAGCGCCCGCACGGCGGCCCGGCGGAAGGTGGCCAGCGCCTCCTGGAGCAGGAGGAAGAGCACGGCGACGGTGTCCTCGGGCCGCTCGTGCCGCAACGCCGTGGTGAGGCTCCTGGCCAGCCCGGCCTGGCCCCGGTGCACGGCGGCCAGGAACCGTTCGGTCACCACGATGTGGATGTGGGCGATCCGGTCCCCGTGGACCACCGGCACCACGAAGGCGGCCCGGTCCCCCAGGAACTCGGCCCGCGGGGCCTCACCCGCCCTGCCGAACCAGTCCAGGTCCTCGGCATCCTCCAGGCCCAGCTGACCGGCGATCGGCGCCTCCCGCTCCGGCGCTTCCCGCTCCGGCGCTTCCTCCGGCAGTTCGACGTCGACGAGCAGGAAGGACGCGGCGGCCAGCCGCGCCCGCGCCTCCGAGACATCCGTACGGGTGATGGTCATCTCGGGCATCGACACCACCGTTACGATCATCGCCCCTCACCGTCATTCCCGAAGCCCGTGGCTCCGAGCGTCCCCGGCCCCAGGCGTTCCCGCACGCGGAGGCACTCGTGTGCGTCGCGGGACGGCTGCCGAACGGATGACGGTGCCCGTGGCGATACTCGGCACATGGAAACGGATCTCCACGCAACTCTGAGGTCGCTGCGGGTATGGGACCCCGACGTCACCGACCTGCGCCCCTTCGCCCCCGACACCGCCCCGCCGACCCCGCTGCCCCTGTTCACGAGCTGGCTCGCGGAGGCGGTCGCGGCCGGGCAGCCGGAGCCGCACACGATGTCGCTGGCCACGGTGGACGAGGAAGGGCGGCCGGACGTACGGATCGTGATGCTGCACGGCGCCGACCCGGACGGCTGGTCCTTCGGCACCCACTCCACCAGCCGCAAGGGCCGCGCCCTGAGCGCGCACCCGTACGCGGCCCTGGCCTTCTACTGGCCGGTGCTGGGCCGCCAGCTCCGGGTGCGCGGGCCGGTGACCTCGGCGCCCTCCCACGAGAGCCAGGCCGACCTGCACGCCCGCTCGACCGGGGCACTGGCCGCGGCGCTCACCGGGCGGCAGAGCGAGGAGCTGTCCTCACTGGACGAGCTGCGGCGGGCGTCGCAGGCCGCGTGGGAGCGGGCCCGCGAGAACCCGGCCGAGCCGTCTCCCACCTGGACCCTCTACCGGCTTCGCCCGGAGACGGTGGAGTTCTTCCAGGGGGACGCGGACAGGCGGCACGTACGGCTGGAGTACCGGAGCACGGAGTTCGGCTGGAGCAAGGCGCTGCTCTGGCCCTGACCCTTACGAGGCGCTCATGCCCTTGGCCCTCACGGGGGCTCATGCCCCCGCCACCAGTCGCCGGGCCAGACGCACCAGGTCCGAAATCGCCGGGTGAGCAGGAGTTCCCCGCTGCCAGGCGAGAAGCACCGGTACCGGAGGGGCGTCGGTCAGAGGGCGGAAGGCGATCGCGGGGTGCGTGTGCACACCCGGTGTCGCCGTCGTCGTGATGCCCACCGCCCGCCCGGCCGGATCCCGCTGGGCCCCGCGGTGACCCTGGAGGTGCTCGGCCCGCTCGCGCTGTCCGTCGTCGCCGCGCGCCGGGCGGTGAGCCTGCTGTGGGCCGGGCTCGCGCTCGCCGGGGTCCTGCTGCTCGGACAGGAGGGCCTGGGCCGGCTCAGCCTCCCCGGTGCCGGGTTCGCGCTCGGCGCGGGTGCGCTGTGGGCGGCGTACATCGTCTTCAACTCCCGGACCGGCGCCCGCTTTTCACGGCTCGACGGGCTGGCCGTGGCGATGGCCGTGGCCGCGCTGCTGAGCCTGCCGCTGGGCATCGCCTCGGCCGGTACCGCGCTGCTGCGGCCGGGGCGCTGGGGCTCGGCCTGGCCGTGGCCCTGCTGTCCTCGGGCCTGCCGTACCCCCTGGAACTGCTGGCCCTGCGCCGGCTGCCCGCCCCGACCTTCGCGATCCTGATGAGCCTGGCCCCGGCGATCGCGGCCCTGGCCGGCTTCCTGGTCCTCGGCCAGACCCTGTCGGCCACCCAGTACCTGGCCATCGCCATGGTGGTGACGGCGAGCGCGGGGGCGGTGCGAGCGGGACGCGGCTGATCCTGCCCGGCGCGCCCTCTCCCCCCACCGTCAGTCGTCGAACCTCCACACGGTGAAGTCCGCCACCGGCCGGTAGCCGATCCTCTGGTACAGCCCGTTGCTCGTCGGGTTGTCGAGGTCGGTGAAGAGAAGGATCTCCGAAGCCCCGGCCTCCCGCGCGGCCCGGCTCACCTCCGCCGTGGCCGCGCCCGCGTATCCGCGTCCCCGCAGGCCGACCGGGGTGTAGACGGGGGCGACACGGACCTGGCCGGCCGTTTCGGGGGTGACCCCGGCCATGGCGAGCGGGGTGCCGTCGTGGGCTTCCCAGAGGGTGATGCCGCCGTAGGAGATACGGCCGTCGGCCCAGTTCCCCGCCTCCTGGCCGACGCCGCCCGTGATCTCCTTGAACTCCTCGAACCAGCGGATCAGCAGTTCCCGGTCCGCCGGCCCGGCGATCCGCGCCCGCCCTTGCGGCCGGGGCTCGGGCACGGTCAACTCGCCCAACCGGTAGAGCCGTTGCCGCTTGTCGAGGGCGACCGCCGTACCGGTACGCCGCTGCCAGGCCGCCGCGAAGGCCTCCGCCGTCTCCCGCGGCCCGGAGACCCCCGGGAGTGCGCGGCCCAGCTCCGCGTACCGGGCCGCCAGGGCGTCGGCCTCCTGCGGGGTGAGCGCGGTGACGTGGACGTGGAAGGGCGGCGTGTGGAGCAGGGCGGCCCGTACCGTGCCGTCGTCCGCTTCGAGCAGGCCGAAGAGGGGGGCCTCCTCGCCGTAGAGGTGCAGCCCGCGGCGGCGCAGCGCGTCCGTCACCGTCAGCGGCAGCGTGTGCAGGGCGGGCCGGGAGCGCAGGAAGTCGCCCGCGCGGGAGAGGAACTCGTCCAGGTCTTCGGTGAGATGCCAGTGCTCAGGGCGCATACGGCCATGATCGGCGCCAACCTCCGGAAGGCACAGCGGTTTTCCCTCGGCAGCCCACCCCTCCGGGCAGCACGCGGGCTCCTCTCGACAGCCCACCCCTCCGGACGGCCGACTTCCCCTCGACAGCTCAGCCTCCAGGCGGACCATCGACTTCCCCTCCGCAGCTCACCCCTCCGGACCGCCCCAGCCCCCTCCGCAGCTCAACCCCCGGAGGCACGCCGACTTCCCCTCAACAGCTCAGCCTCCAGGCGGACCATCGACTTCCCCTCCGCAGCTCACCCCTCCGGACCGCCCCAGCCCCCTCCGCAGCTCCTCCCCGGCCCGACCCCCAGCCCCCTCCGCAGCTCAACCCCCCGGCCGGAACACCGGTATCCCCTCCATGAACGTCACCCGCAGTGGCAGCCCGGCCCGCAGTTCCTCCCCCGCGCACTCCACCACCTGCGTCATCATCCGCGGGCCCTCCGCCAGATCGACCACCGCGGCCACGTACGGCGTGCGTTCGCCGAAGGGTGGCAGGTCGTTGCGATGGACCGTGGACCAGGTGTAGAGCACGGCCCGGCCGCTCGCCTCCTCCCAGGTCACCTCCCTGCTCCAGCAGTGCGGGCAGAACTCGCGCGGGTAGTGGTGGGCCCGGCCGCAGGCCCCGCAGCGGCGGATCAGCAGCCGGCCCCGCGCGGCCGCCTCCCAGTAGGGGCGGGTGAAGGCGTCGGGCTCCGGAAGGTCGTAGCGGACCGCGGTCATCGGAACCACCCCAGCCACGCGTCGATCGACCAGGTCTGCCAGGCCATCCCGAAGAACCCGACGAGCGAGATGAGCGCCATCATCGAGTTCTGCCCCTGCTCGGCCCAGTCGTGGATCATCAGCACGAAGTAGATCGCGTTCAGCAGCAGTCCGCCCAGCAGCGCGATCGGGGTCAGAAAGCCGAGGATCAAGCCGAGGCCCAGGGAGAGTTCGGCGTAGGCGACGACGTACGCCATCAGCTTCGGGTAGGGCTTGACCACCGTCTCGAACCCCGTCCGCACCGGCGCCCAGCGGTGCTTCTCCGCGATCTCCGCCGCCCACGCGATGCCGCTGCCCCGCTCGAACCAGGCCTTCTTGTCCTTGTGCCGCCAGCTCTCCAGCCACCACAGACCGAGACCGATCCGCAGCACCGCCAGCCACTGAGCGCCGTCCAGCCATATGGAGTCCATGATCTGACGGTACGTCAGATCGGCAGTGAAGCCCACCCGCGTGCACCACCTGTGAGTCCCGCCCGGGGGCCATCGCCGTACCGCCACAACCAGGTGTCCTACGTCACCGGCCCCACCCACTCCTCCTACACCCGTGATCGATCCGCAACCAATTCCGGTCTTGACCGAGACCCATCAAGCGGGTGCGTGATTACGCTCCCGAACATGACCGACTCCCGTTCCGCTTCCGTGCAGCTCTCCGCCACGCCCGCCGACCGCCCGGTGTACGTCATCGGCGCCGGTCCGGGCGGTCTGGCCGCCGCGTACGCGCTGCGGGCACGGGGCATACGGGCCGTGGTGCTGGAGAAGGCCGAGAACGTCGGCGCCTCCTGGCGCGGCCACTACGACCGCCTGCGTCTGCACACCACCCGGCGGCTGTCCGCGCTGCCGGGCCTGAAGATCCCCCGGAAGTCCGGGCGCTGGGTGTCGCGCGACGACGTGGTGCGCTACCTGGAGAAGTACGCCGAGCACCACGAACTGGAGATCGTCACCGGCGTGGAGGTCTTCCGCGTCGAGCGGGCCGCGGACGGCACCGGCTGGCTGCTGCACGCCTCCGGCGGGCGCGAACTGACCGGCAGCGCGGTGGTCGTCGCCACCGGCTACAACCACACCCCGCGCGTCCCCGACTGGCCGGGCCGCGACACGTACACCGGCGAGTTCCTGCACGCCTCCGCGTACCGCAACGCGAAGCCGTACGCCGGCCGCGACGTCCTCGTTGTCGGCGTCGGCAACACCGGCGCGGAGATCGCCGTGGACCTGGTGGAGGGCGGGGCCTCACGGGTGCGGCTGTCCGTGCGCACCACCCCGCACATCGTGCGCCGTACGACGCTCGGCTGGCCCGCGCAGTACTCGGGTGTGCTGGTACGGCGGCTGCCGGTGCGGCTGGTGGACCGGCTCGCCAGGTCGATGGCCCGGCTCGGCGTGCCGGACCTGTCGGCCCAGGGCCTGCCGCGCCCGGACACCGGGATGTACAGCAGGGTGAACGAGGGCGCCGTCCCGGTGCAGGACGTCGGCCTGATCGACGCCGTGCGCCAGCGGAGGGTGGAGGTCGTGGCCGCCGTCGAGTCCTTCGAGGGCGGGAACCCCGGAAAGGTCGTCCTCGCCGACGGCAGCCGGATCGAGCCGGACGCGGTGATCGCGGCGACCGGGTACACGCGGGCACTGGAGGCCCTGGTCGGCCATCTCGGGGTGCTGGACGGGCGCGGCAAGCCGGTCGTGCACGGCAGCCGTACACCCGCACAGGCGCCGGGCCTGTACTTCACCGGGTTCACCAACCCGATCAGTGGGATGTTCCGGGAGATGGCGCTCGACGCCGGGAAGATCGCGAAGGCGGCGGCCAGGCACGTGCGCACCCCCCGGTGACGCGCGGCAGACACCCGCGCACCCGTCAGTGACGCGCGGCACCACCCGCGCACCCGTCGGTAACTTTGGGGGTCCGACCCGTTCCTGACATTGCGTCAGTTCAGTAATCTGACAGAGCGTCAGTTTACTTGTGCTGTCTCACAGGAGCGGGCGGACCGATGCTTGGATCAACCCACGGCACCCTCACCACCGACTCCCGCCGGGCCCGGGTCATCGCGTGCGGCGAGCAGCGGCCCGGACCCGTCGTCCACGACCGGGTCGACGACCTCGACGTCAGCGGGCGGCCGCTGTACGCGGAGGTCCCCGACCTGACCCGCTTCTTCCGGCCCGAGTCCGTCGCCGTGATCGGCGCCTCGGACGCGGAGGGACGCCCGAACACCGGGATCACCCGGCAGCTGCTGGCCTGGGCCGAGCGGGTGGGCGCGCGGGTGTACCCGGTGCATCCGACCCGCCCCTCGGTCTTCGGCATCCCCTGCGCCGCCTCCGTCGCCGAACTGCCGCCGGGACAGGTCGACCTGGCCGTGCTGCTCGTGGCCGATCCCCTGCCGGTGATCGGGGAACTGGCCGACGCCAAGGTGAGGTTCGCGGTCGCCTTCGCCTCCGGGTTCGCCGAGACGGGCGAGGCGGGCGCCGAGGCACAGCAGCGGCTGGCGGACGCCGTACGCCGCTCGGGGATCCGGCTCCTCGGCCCGAACACCAACCTCAACGCCTTCGAGCACTTCCGCGAGGACCTGACCGGCCCGGCGATCGCCCTGATCACTCAGTCGGGCCACCAGGGCCGCCCGGTCTTCTCCCTCCAGGAGCTGGGCGTCCGCCTCTCCCACTGGGCGCCCACCGGCAACGAGGCCGACCTGGAGACCGCCGACTTCCTGTCCTGGTTCGCCGAGCAGCCCGAGGTCGGCGCGATCGCCGCTTACGTGGAGGGCCTGAAGGACGGCCGCGCCTTCCTGCTGGCCGCCGACCGCGCCGCCCGCCGCGGGGTGCCGGTGGTCGCGGTGAAGGTGGGCCGCACCGAGACCGGCGCCCGTACGGCGGCCTCGCACACCGGCAAGCTCACGGGCGCCGACGACGTGGTGGACGCGGCGATGCGCCAGTTCGGGGTCGTACGGGTCGACGGTCTCGACGAACTCCAGGACACCGCGACCCTGTTGGCGCGGGCACGGGCGCCGCTGGCGGACGGGGTCGCGGTGTACTCGATCTCCGGCGGCACCGGCGCCCATGCCGCCGACCTGGCCACGGCGGCCGGGCTACGGCTCCCCCGCCTGCCGGAGGCCAAGCAGGCCGAGCTGCACCAGTGGATACCGGAGTACCTGAGCGTGGCCAACCCGGTGGACAACGGCGGGCATCCGGTGGGCGACCGGCGCGGCCGGAAGATCATCGACGCGATCCTCGCCGACCCGTCGATCGGCGTCCTGATCTGCCCCGTCACCGGCCCGTTCCCGCCGCTCAGCGACAAGCTCGTACGGGACCTCACCGATGCGGCCGAGGAGACGGACAAGCTGGTGTGCGTGGTGTGGGGCTCGCCGGTCGGCACGGAGGCGGCGTACCGCGAGGTGCTGCTCGGCTCCACCCGCGTGGCCACCTTCCGCACGCTGGGCAACTGTCTGAAGGCCGTCCGCGCCTGGCTGGACCACCACCGCTTCGTGAGCGACTACCGCTCCCCCTTCGACGAGGCCCCGCGCACCCCCTCCCCCTCCTTCCGCAAGGCCGAGGCCCTGATGCGGCCCGGCCAGCAGCTCAGCGAGCACGGGGCCAAGCAGCTGCTGCGCGCCTACGGCATCCGGGTGCCGCGCGAGCAGCTGGTGACCAGCGCGGCGGCGGCCGTACGGGCGGCGGCCCAGGTCGGCTACCCGGTGGTGATGAAGGCCTCCGGCGCCCGGATCGCCCACAAGACGGAACTGGGCCTGGTGAAGATCGGCCTGACGTCGGCCAGCCAGGTCAGGGACGCCTACCGCGAACTGACCGACATCGCCCGTTACGACGGCGTCGCGCTGGACGGGATCCTGGTGTGCCAGATGGTCGAGCAGGGCGTGGAGATGGTCCTCGGGATGACCCACGACGACCTGTTCGGCCCGACGGTGACGGTGGGTCTCGGCGGAGTGCTGGTGGAGGTCCTGCACGACGCCGCCGTGCGCGTCCCCCCGTTCGGCGAGGACCAGGCCCGCGCCATGCTCACCGAGCTCCGCGGCCGAGCCCTGCTGGACGGCGTCCGGGGCCGCCCGCCGGCCGACCGGGAGGCGCTGGTCGAGGTGATCCTGCGGGTGCAGCGGATGGCGCTCGAACTGGGCGAGTTCGTCTCGGAGCTGGACATCAACCCGCTGATGGTGCTGCCCCGGGGCCAGGGCGCCGTCGCACTGGACGCACTGGTGGTGTGCCGATGAGCGAGCTGGAGACCGAGTGCGGCGGCCAGGTCACTCACCTCACCCTGAACCGCCCCGGGGCGTTGAACGCCCTCACTCCCGCGCTGAGGGACGAGTTGATCGACCGCCTTTCCGAGGCGTCCGCCGCCCCTGACGTCCGGGCGGTGGTCCTGACCGGCACGGGCCGGGGCTTCTGCGCGGGCGCGGACCTGAGAGGCGGCACCGACGGCGGCGACCGGCTGCCCGGCGACGTGGCCCGGATGCTGCGCCGGGGCGCCCAGCGCCTGATCGCGGCCGTCCTGGACTGCGAGAAGCCGGTGATCGCCGCCGTGAACGGCACGGCGGCGGGCCTCGGCGCGCACCTGGCGTTCGCCTGCGACCTGGTCCTGGCCGCCGAGTCGGCCCGCTTCGTCGAGGTGTTCGTGCGGCGGGGACTGGTCCCGGACGCGGGCGGCGCCTACCTCCTCCCCCGCCTGCTGGGCCCCCACCGGGCGAAGGAGCTGATGTTCTTCGGCGACGCGGTGCCGGCGGCGGACGCGGAACGCCTGGGCCTGGTCAACCGGGTCGTACCCGACGCGGACCTGGCGAAGACGGCCCGCGAGTGGGCGGCCCGCCTGGCGTCCGGTCCCACCCGGTCCCTGGCCCTGACCAAGCACCTGGTGAACACCTCCCTGGACTCGGACCGCGCCACCGCCTTCGCCGCGGAGGCCTGGGCCCAGGAACTCAACATGACGACCGAGGACGCCCACGAGGGCCTGCGGGCGTTCGCGGAGCGGCGGGGGGCACAGTTCCGGGGGCGGTGAGGGTCAGTCCCCGGTGCGGTCCAGGGTCCGGAGGGTGCCGGCGTCCGGGTCACCGAAGAGGGCGTACAGCTGGGGGGCGGACTCGGTGCCGCTGATGGACCAGCGGGTGTCCCGTCCGCAGCCGGTGTCGAGGTGCAGGAGGATGCCGGCGCGGTCGGTGTGGTCCGTGCCGGGGTCGGACTTCCAGGTGCCGGAGCCCGCGCAGACCACGTAGTCCTTGTAGTCGGGGGCCGCCGAGTCCCGGTCCGTGGGTTCGGCCGGGAGTCTGTGGGCCTCGGCCCGGCCGTCGAGGGTGAGGCGCAGCTCGGCGCCGTTCTCGCCGTGCCAGACTCCGGCGAGCTGCCCGGCGGTCAGCTCGGGTGGTTCGTACTGCGGGATCAGGCCCATCGCGTCGGCCGCGATCCCGCCGCCGAGGGCCAGGACGAACAGGCCGGCGCAGGCGAGTGCCGAGCGCCACCAGACACCCCACAGCGACCAGGATCGCGTGCGGACGTAGGCGATGCCGAGCGCGGGCAGCAGGCCGAGGGCCGTGAGGACCGAGGCCGTGGTGGCGAACGGCCAGTTCCAGAGCGCCGTCGTCACCACACCCCAGCCGACGGCCGTGGCCGCTGCCGCGACCGTGCGGCAGGCCCGCTCCGGCCCGCCGAAACGCCGGAGCACCGGCCGGGCGAGCACGATCGCGGGCAGCGTCAGCACGGCGGAGAGGAACAGGCCCAGGATCGGCAGCAGCACCGGCCCGAATATCAGCAGGCAGAAGATCCCCCAGCCGCCACCTGAGCCACTCTCGTACTGGTCCTGGCTCGTGCTCCAGATCCACCACAGCAGGCCGGCCGTCGGCAGCTGCGCCGCGTTCACCGGAATCGCCGCGGCCAGATCGCTGCGGGCCGCCCGGACCCGCTCACGCGTTCTCTCCCACCCCATGGCCGCACCCTACGAAGTGCCTCTACGCGGCCCGGCCACGAGGCTTCCCATCTGACGCTCCGTCAGCTTGAATGGTTGGCGTGATGGGACACGCAGGGGCGGCGGCCGCCGCCGTCCGGTATCTGGGGCGCAGGCCCGTGGAGCCGTTGCCACGGCCGGAGTTGCGGTGCGTGCGGGAGGACGAGCGGGCGCCGGTGGACCAGGCGGCGTTCCGGCGGGTGCTGGGAAGCTTCGCGAGCGGGGTCACGGTGATCACGGCACCGGACGCCGACGCGTCGGGCTCGCCCGCCGGGTTCGCCTGCCAGTCCTTCTCCTCTCTCTCCCTCGACCCGCCCCTGATCTGCTTCATGGTGGGCCGTACGTCGACGACCTGGCCGCGCATCGCCCGTGCGGGCGTCTTCTGCGTCAACGTGCTCAGCGCCGGCCAGGACGAACTGTGCCGGGCCTTCGCGGTGAGCGGCGCGGACAAGTTCGCGGGGGTGGCGTACGACGCGGCCCCCGTCTCCGGCTCCCCGCGCCTCGCCGGCACCGCCGCGTGGATCGACTGCACCGTCCACGCCGTGCACACCGGGGGCGACCACCTGATCGTGGTGGGCCGGGTGGAGGCCCTCGGGGCGGAGGAGCCGGGCGAGCCACTGCTGTTCCACCGGGGGCGGTTCGCCCGGATCAGCATCTGACCCGCCAATGCCGACACCGACCGGGCGAAACGCGCCAGGGAACTGCTGGACCTGGTCGGCGGGTCCTCCCACCTCCCCGAGCCCCAGCGCGTCGCCGAGATTCAGCAGGCACTGGGCGACTCACCGGCCCCAGGAATGCGCCGCACCGCTCGCCGGTCAGCCTTCGACAACCTGGATGTGGTGCTTCAGTTCCTCAGCGATGCTCGCCACGTCTCCAGCCGCGGGCATGCGCCAGTCCGACTCGATGCCCCGCTCTACGGCGGGCTCCGAGGTGAAGCGGATCAGGTCCGGTGCGGGCAGGAACGTGTCGCGGAGCCAGGCGATGAAGACGGCTGCTTCAGCGGCGGTGTTGTCCGTGAGGACGACCGTGTCCCGGCCTTCGTTGGTGGCGAAGCCGTCGAACACGATTCCGTCATCCGACACGGCCCAGAAACACAGCCGCAGTTGGCGGCCCTGCTCGGTCTCGTAGCGGACGTCTTGGAACGCGGCGTCGAGCGCGGCACCGAACGCGGCCAGTTCGAGGTTCCAGCCGGCGGGGTTCTTGGCGGGTGCGTAGAGCAGGTAGGTCGTCTGGTATTCGTCGAGGTCCACAGCAGGAGGCGTCCTTCGTCGTTCGCGTTCGGGTCTAGGGCACGTACCGGGAGGTTCCCTTGACATTGTTTGCCGCCATGAGCGTCTGCCAGTAGGCGGCCGAGTCATTGTCGTTGGTGATGACCTCCAGGCCGCGGATCTGCTTGTGCTCCTTCATGGCCAGCCGGTAGTCGTTCAGTTCCTTCTCGTCCTTACCGACGAGGATGTCCTTCGGGCTCCACTTCTTCTTGCCGTTCTCGTCATATTTGTCTTCGAGGGCGAAAGTGTCCGGCGTACGAAACGAGTTCTTCTTGCACTCGTCGTCGGTGCCCTTCACGTACTTGGCATCGACCATGTAGCCATCGTCCGGCCGCATGCCGTCCGCTGCGATGGCGCCCTTCCGGGCGTCGGCGGGCAGCGGAATGAGCCGCTCGGGATAGCCAGCGGTCCGCAGCTGGTAGGCGTTGGCGGGATCTGCTGCATCGGGCCTCCCGCCGAATCCCATGGGCCGCAGCGTGTTCACCCACGTCACGAACGCTTTCCGGTCGGCGGGGCTGAGCAACTGGGTGGTGCCCTGCACCGGCGGCAGCGGGTCCTTGTGCAGAATGTTGGGGTCGGGGTCCCGGTAGACGGCGGGTATGACGCCGGGCAGGCCACCCTTGTACGACGCGAGTGCCAAGGGCACGGGTACCGGTTCGGGGACCGGGAGAAACGGCAGGCCAGGGAGGACGGGTGAAACGTCTGAACCGTGAGGGAGCTTGACGCGCTTCTCGGAGGTGTCCAGGGCGTGCGCCACATCGCCGAGTCGGTGGATCCACGGATCATTCAGTACGGCGTCGTGGAGGCCGCCGTCGTCACCGTTGCCGCCGAACATGGGAGAGTCCCAGGGCATGTCCACGTGGAAGATGTTCGCCCGGTCATCGGCGATCTTCACTTTGGCCGACTCGACGTGATCGGCGTACCGGTCGCACGCCTTGGCGAGCTGGGTGCAGGCGGCGACCAGATTCGCGACCAGCGGCTCGTCCGCGTGAGCCTGCTCGGGCGGGGCGGCGAAGCCGACGAAGCCCTTGAAGTAGCTGCGGAACGCGTCAGCGGCCTGGCCGGAGTGGGCCTTGTCAGCGGTGTGAGCGCAGGCCTGTGCGTCCTCCAGAAAGCGCGTCATCAGCTTCGCACCCCGGCGCCAGGTGCCCGCCACGTCCCGCAGCTTCTCCGGCGAGCCGCGGAAACGGTCACTCATCCCGGCGGGAGCGTACTGGTCGTACCACGCGGTGTCGCCGACGACCTCCGGAAGCTCCTGCCCCAGCCCGAGGAAGCTCTCCGAGCAGTCCGCTGCGGGATCGCCCATGCCGTCGGTCAGATCCACCTGCTGGCCGAGACGGTCTCGCCCATCACGTAAGCGCTGAAGCCGATCTTGTCGAGCGTCGTGGCTGCCGCGGACTTGTACACCTTCGCGAACGCGCGCCCCGCATCGTCGTCCCCAGCCATGCCATGCTGCCGGTCGAGTTCGTGAAAGAGGGCGACGGCGGTGTCCCGGGTGCCGACCATGACCGTGTCCACCATGCCCATGGACGCCTTGATCATGCCATCCACGATCAACTTCAAGTCCGGCCGCAGCCCCACAGAATCCCTCCGCGTTCGCTCGCCCGGAAACGTGGGCGATCAGATCTCCGTTCTATCGCACGAAGATCCTCATGGCAGCGTCGTGTCGAGCCAAAGGCCACGGGGACGAGGCGCATCGGGCCTCGGCTCAGCCCGCCACCGGGGAAGGCCGTCCTTCGCGGCCCACACCGATGGCGATGCCGTAGACGCCCGAAGGTCGACGCGGCCGTCGCGGCGCCAGCGCATCACGCCAACGAGATCGCGTTTCCGCCCGTTCTGACCACCCACATCGCCAACCAGGCCCTGGCCTGCCATGTACGGCGGATCACCACGGCCCGGCCCGGTCGCCGGACCAGATCACCCACATCGCCGACTCTCAGCGTCCGACCCGCTGGTAAATCGCCGGCATGGGCAGGAAGCCGCCCCGCGCGCCTCACCGACCGGTAGAGCTGCACCGCGAAGACCCCTCCCGCCGTGCCTTCCGGCACACGACAGGGAGGGGCGTTTGTCGGATGCGACCCTGACCCTGCGGTCGCCATGGGGGTGCTTCAGTCAGGCGTCCGCGCCAGCACCAGGGCGAGGACCGGGGCCGAGACGAGCGCCGCGTGCGCGAGCAGGCCGGCGATCGCCTTCATGGCCGCGCATCACGGCTGCTCGGCGTCCAGGTTCTCGTAGTGGTCGCACAGGGCTTTGACACAGCGGGCGAGCTTCCGCGCCACGGCCACGCGGACAGGCGGCGTGCAGCCGTCTCCGAGCCGCAGCTTTCTCTTCGCCTCGCCGACGTAGGCGAGCCCGCGGTGCCGCAGACCGCTGTCCCGCAGCAGTCGCCCGGCTTTCGCCTCCACCTCGGGGATCAGCAGCTCCATGTGACCGCGCAGCATCGCGGTGAGCGTGTCCAGCTCGCATGGGGCTGGAGGCAGCGCGTCAGGCGCGTCGTCGGGGCCCAGCAAGATGGCCGCTGTCTCGCGGATCGTTCCGATGTCCAGGGGCACGGTGGCATTGCCGCTCTCGGCCGTGGCGTTCACTGCTCGGCTGCCCGGGTCTTACGGCAGCCCGGGCAGCCGCACGCGGGAAGCACCGTGCTCAGTGGTGGAGGCCCTTCGCTGGGCAGGACGTTGACCGTGCCGCGCTCCGCGATGACAGTGCCGTAGCGGTTCACGGTGTAGATCCGGATCGTCATGCCGCCCCGCGGGACGGCATCGGGTGAGGCGGTAACGTTCGCCATGTCGACGCTCCTCAGCAGCGTTGGCCGCGCCCGGGGCCGTGTCAGCGGTCGCCGGGCTTCGTCATTTCGGCAGCCGGGCACAACACGCCCGCTTTCGCGGTGTGCTGACACAGCGCCAAAAAGAGACTGGACCGGTGGACCGGTCCAGTCAAGCCGCTTGCGTGAGCCACTACCCCATCGGGTATGTCTCGACCTCCTCGAAGACGTGCGACGGCGTGACACCCTCTTCGCACACCAACGGAAGACGGTCCTGGTCATAGGCCGTGTGAACCACAACGGCGACGGCTGCCGACTGTTCCGTCTCCAGCAACCGAGCTTCCTCGTCACTGGCCAGGCGGACGGTGGTGATGTCGACACCTTCGCAGGGCGAACGGCCGGTTTCACGGAGCACGTAGTGCGTGGTGCCCTCGGCGATCGGGCCAGGCAACGCCAGGCGGGGCGCCGCATCGGCGATGCCGGGCGGGAACCAGGCTGTGACGAGCGTCCCCGGCGAACCGTCGTCGAGCAGCACCAGACGCATACGACGCAGCGCGGTCTCGCCGGGTTTCAGGCCAAGGGCGTCGACCACGTGCGCGGGCGGCACGAACCGGTCCGGTGTGCCCAGCCGCCGGTACGGTGCACCACCCACGACGCGGCTGGAACCGGCCCGGCGGCGGCCCGCGGGCCTCGCGACCGGCGTCTCCACGACCACGAATCCGGTGCCTTGCCTGGCCTCGACCAGTCCATCGGCCCTCAGCACGTCGTACGCCTTGACCACGGTGGCCCTGGACACGCCCCACTGTTCGGCAAGGTCGCGGCCCGACGGCAGCAGGTCGCCCGGGCCGAACTCGCCCGACGCGATCCGGGTCCGGAGATCGTCGGCGATCTGCTCGTACTTGAGGAGGGGCATAAGGCATGTTTCCGATCACTGGACTGGTCCACTGCTCCGGAACCAGAATGCCCGCATGACACTTCCCGAGCTAGCGCCGGAGATCGTGAGGTTCTACACCGAGACCATCGACGAGGCGGACAGGCTGAGCACCACGGCCGACGGACGCCTGGAGATGGTGCGCACGCAGGAGTTGCTGCGGCGGTATCTGCCTATGCCACCAGCCCGCATCCTCGACGTCGGCGGTGGCCCCGGCGCCCATGCTCGTTGGCTGGTCGAGGACGGCTACGACGTTCATCTCGTCGATCCGATCCTGCGACACGTCGAGCAAGCCAAGGCCAGCGGTGCCACCGTGGAGGTCGGGGATGCCCGGAAGCTCACCGCCGGGGACAGCTCGGCCGATGTCGTCCTGCTGCTCGGCCCGCTGTACCACCTGATCGACCGCGCCGACCGCGAGCGGGCGCTCGCCGAGGCCTACCGCGTGCTCAAGCCGGGCGGTCTGCTGGCAGCGGCCGGTATCAACCGGTACTCCAGCCTCTTCGAACACGCCGCGTTCGCGCACCTGCACAGAGAACCCATGCAGAAGAGCATCGGCCGGATCCTCGCCTCCCAGATCCACGACGGGAAGAAGGCGTTCACATCCGCCTACTTCCACAGCGGGGAGCACCTGCGCGACGAGGTGACCGCTGCCGGGTTCAACGACGCCGAGGTGTTCGGGATCGAAGGCCCGGCCTGGTCCATGCTCGCGGCGGCCGAGCGGAACAGCGGGGGCGACCTCCGGGACACGCCCCTGTTCGAGTCGGCCCTGACCGCGGCACGCATGGCCGAGCCCTACCCCGAACTGCTGGCGGCGAGTTCGCATCTGCTGGCGTTCGGCCGACGGCCGGTCTGACCCAAGGTTCAGCACACCCCCAGCCGCCACCGCGCCGTCACCTCGGCCGCGCGGGCCGCGTGCAGGGGATTGTGACCCGGTCCGCGAGGCCGAGGCGGGTGAGGTCGTCCCGGGCGCAGGCGCGGGCCCGCGGGCTGAGGTCGGTCGCCATGACGCGGCGCACGCCCCCCCGGGGCAGGACGGCGGCCGGCACACCGGTGCCGGTGCCGAGTCGAAGGCGGTGTCTCCGGCGGGCAGGGGCGCTCGCGCGTGGGTGCAGGCGCCGTCGGCGGCGGGTACCGCGACACCCTTCGTGGCGACGGCCTCCTGACCGCGGGGCCGCCTCCCGGTTGCCGGGTGCAAGGCCTACGGCCTCCGGTCTGGCGGACCAGGACTCGCCAACTCCCCTTTCTGCGCGGTGGCGTTCAGGACACCACCGGTACCAGTTCAGCCGGGCGCCTGATCACCAGCGACATCAGTGCCGCCGCCGCGCACAGCGTGCCGGAGGCGTACCACATGAGGTCGTAGGTGCCGAAGACGTCGCGGGCGACGCCGCCGAGGTAGGCGACGAGGGCCGCGCCGACCTGGTGGGAGGCGAGCACCCAGCCGAAGACGATGGCGCTGTCCTCGCCGTAACTCTCGCGGCACAGGGCGAGGGTCGGCGGGACGGTGGCCACCCAGTCCAGGCCGTAGAAGACGATGAAGAAGAGCATCGGGGGGTGGACCGCCGGGCCCAGCAGCATGGGGAGGAAGAGGAGCGAGAGGCCGCGCAGGGCGTAGTACACCGCCAGCAGGCGGCGCGGTTCGAAGCGGTCGGTGAACCAGCCGGAGGCGATCGTGCCGGCCACGTCGAACACGCCGATGACCGCGAGCAGCGAGGCCGCCGTGGTGACCGGCATGCCGTGGTCGTGCTCGGCGGGCACGAAGTGGGTCTGGATCAGGCCGTTGGTGGAGGCGCCGCAGATCGCGAAGGTGCCGGCGAGCAACCAGAAGGTGCCCGTGCGGACGGAGGTGAAGAGGACCTTCAGCGTGCGGCGGGCGGCGCCGGTGACCGGCGGGGGCTTGGGCACGAACTCCCGGGCGCCGTACGGCTCCTGACCGACGTCGGCCGGGTGGTCGCGCAGCAGGATCCACACGAAGGGGACGACGGCGAGGGCGGCCAGGGCGACCGTCACGGCGGCCGGGCGCCAGCCGTGGTGTTCGGTCAGCCAGGACAGCACCGGCAGGAAGATCAGCTGGCCGGAGGCGGACGCGGCGGTCAGGATGCCGCTGACCAGGCCGCGTCGCTCGGTGAACCACCGGTTGGTGACCGTCGCCGCGAACGCGAGGGCCATCGAGCCGGAGCCGAGACCGACCAGCAGGCCCCAGCACAGCCACAGCTGCCAGGCCGCCGTCATCCACACGGTCAGGCCGGAACCGGCGGCGATCACGGTCAGCGCGACGGCGACCACCCGGCGGATGCCGAAGCGGTCCATCAGCGCGGCGGCGAAGGGGGCGGTGAGGCCGTAGAGCGCGAGGTTGATGGAGACGGCCGCGCCGATCGTGCCGCGCGACCAGCCGAACTCCTGGTGCAGCGGGTCGATGAGCAGGCCGGGCAGGGAGCGGAAGGCGGCCGCGCCGATGATGGTGACGAAGGTGACGGCGGCGACGAACCACGCCCGGTGCACACGGCGGCGCCGGGCGGGCGGGGCGGCCTGGACGGGGGCTGCGGCTGGGCTTGTCTGAGTCACGTCATACAGCCTGCTTATCCCATGAGCGCACATCGAGTGGCCCGGAGGACAGCATTCGTTAGGATCGGGCCATGAGTATCGATCGGGACATGCGTATCGATCGGGCCATGACTGGCGATCGGCCCACGACTGGGGATCGGGTCACGGCCACCGGCGCCGGTGCTTTCCGTCCGCACCGGATCGTCGTCCTGGCCCTCGACGGGCTGCTCCCCTTCGAGCTGGGCATCCCGCACCGCATCTTCGGCCGCCCGAAGGACGAGCACGGCCGGCATCTGTACGAGGTCGTGACCTGCTCGGTGCGGCCGCCCGGCCCGGTCGAGACCGACGCCGACTTCGCCGTGCACGTCCCGAACGGCCCGGAGGCGCTGGCCGGCGCCGACACGGTGATCGTCCCGGCGTCGTACGAGCTCGGCCCGGTCTTCGACGAGGGCCGGCTCACCGACGAGCTGGCCGCCGCCTTCGCCCGCATCCGCCCCGGCACCCGGCTCGCCTCCATCTGCACCGGCGTCTACGTCCTCGCCGCCGCCGGCTACCTGGACGGCCGCCCGGCGACCACGCACTGGGCCGACGCCGAGCGTTTCCAGCGCATGTTCCCGCGGGTCAAGGTGGACGCGGACGTGCTGTTCGTCGACGACGGCGATGTGCTCACCTCGGCCGGTGTGGCCGCCGGGATCGACCTGTGCCTGCACATGGTGCGCCGCGACTTCGGTACGGCGGTCGCCAACGACGTGGCCCGGCGCACGGTCGTACCGCCGCACCGCGACGGCGGCCAGGCCCAGTACATCGAGCGCCCGGTCCCGGACCCGCAGCTGGCCACGACGACCGCCGCCCGCGCCTGGGCGCTGGGCCGCCTGCACGAGCCGATCCAGCTGCGGGACATGGCCGAGCAGGAGGCCATGTCGGTCCGCACCTTCACCCGCCGGTTCCGCGAGGAGGCCGGGATCAGCCCCGGGCAGTGGCTCACCCAGCAGCGCGTCGAACGCGCCCGCCATCTGCTGGAGACCACCGACCTGTCCATCGACCAGGTGGCCCGCGAGGCGGGCTTCGGCACGGCCCAGTCGATGCGCCAGCACCTCCAGCAGGCCCTCGGGGTGACCCCGACGGCGTACCGGCGGACCTTCCGCGCCGGCGTCAGAACGTGAGTCAGAACGTGAGCCGGAACCTGGGTCAGAACGTGAGCCGGAACCTGGGTCAGAACGTGAGCCGGAACCTGGGTCAGAACGTGAGCACCGCCCGCGCCACCCGCCCCGCCTCCGCGTCCGCGCGCGCCTTGGCGAAGTCCTCCACCGGGTACACGGCCGTCACCAACTCGTCCAGCAGCAGGCGGCCTTGGCGGTACAGCTCGGCGTACAGGGCGATGTCCCGCTGGGGGCGCGAGGAGCCGTAGCGGCAGCCCAGGACGGACTTGTCCAGGTAGAGGGAGGAGACGAGGAAGGACGCCTCGGCGTCGGCCGGGGGCACGCCCAGCAGGACGGCCTGGCCGTGCCGGTCGAGGAGGTCGATCGCCTGCCGGATCAGCTCCACCCGGCCCACGCACTCGAAGGCGTGGTCGGCACCGGTGGGCAGGATGTCCTTCACCCCGTCCGCCGAGGTCAGGAAGTCGGTCGCGCCGAACCGCCGGGCCGCCTCCTCCTTGTCCGGGTTGGCGTCCACGGCGACGATCCTGAGCGCCCCCGCGAGCCGCGCCCCCTGCAGCACGTTCAGCCCGATCCCGCCGGTCCCGATGACGACGACGCTGTCGCCCCGGTCCACCCGGGCCCGGTTCAGCACGGCGCCCACGCCCGTGAGCACCCCGCACCCGATCAGCGCGGCCGGCTCCAGGGGGATGTCCTTGGGGATCCGCACCGCCTGTACGGCCTTGACGACCGTGCGCTCCGCGAAGGCCGAGTTGGCGGCGAACTGGTGCACCAGCCCCGCCGTGCCGCGTGTGAACGGCTTCCGCGGCCGCCCGATGGCCTGCCGGCACATCGTCGGCCGGCCCCGGTCGCACTCCGCGCACGTGCCGCAGTTGGCGAGCGTGGACAGGGCCACATGGTCGCCGGGCGCGACATGGGTGACGCCCGCGCCGACCGCCTCGACCACCCCCGCGCCCTCGTGTCCCAGCACCACCGGCACCGGGAAGGGAATGGTGCCGTCCACCACGGACAGATCGCTGTGGCACAGCCCGGCCGCCGCGATCGCCACCAGCACCTCACCGGGCCCCGGCTCGCGCACCGCGAGATCGTCGACCACCTGCACCTGCTTGCCGTCGAACACCACTCCACGCATCACACGGCCCCCTTGGGCTCTCTGGGCAGGCCGAGCACGCGCTCGGCGATGATCGTGCGCTGGACCTGGTCCGAGCCGCCGTAGATGGTGTCGGCCCGGGAGAAGAGGAACAGGTGCTGGACGGCGTCGAGTTCGTACGGCGCGGCGGCAGACCAGTCCGTGGGGCCGGCGGTGGCCGCCGCGCCCCTGACCTGCATCGCCAGCTCGCCGAGCCGCTGGTGCCAGCCGGCCCACAGCAGCTTGGCCACGCTGGGCGCGCCCGGGTCGGCCGAGCCGCCGAGGGTGCGCAGGGCGTGCCGGCGCATGGTCCGCAGCTCGGCCCACTGCCGCACGAGCCGCTCCCGTACGACGGGGTCCGCCGCCGCCCCCGTCTCCACGGCTACCCGTACGACCCGGGCCAGCTCCTCGGCGAACCCGATCTGTTGCGCGAGCGTGGACACCCCGCGCTCGAACCCGAGCAGGCTCATGGCCACCGGCCACCCCCGCCCCTCCCCTCCCACCACGTCCTCCACGCGCGCGTGCGCCCCGTCGAAGAAGACCTCGTTGAAGTCGCTGGTGCCGGTCATCTGCCGGATGGGGCGGACCTCGATACGGCCGGGCTGGTCCATGGGAACGAGCAGCAGGCTCAGGCCGTGGTGGCGCCGGGACTCCGGGTCGGTACGGGCCAGCACGAAGCACCAGTCGGCCTCATGGGCGAGCGAGGTCCAGATCTTCTGCCCGCTGACCCGGTAGCCGGTCCCCTCGCGTACGGCGGCCGTGCGCACCCCCGCCAGATCCGACCCGGCACCGGGCTCGCTGTAGCCCTGGCACCACAGTTCCTCGCCGGCCGCGATCGGCGGCAGGAAGCGGGCCTTCTGCTCCTCGGTGCCGTGGGCGATCAAGGTGGGGGCGAGGAGGTTCTCCCCGATGTGCCCGGAGCGCGGGGGCGCGGCCGACCGGGCGTACTCCTCGGCCCAGACGACCTGCTGGGTGAGGGTGGCCGTGCGGTTGCCGTACCCCGGCTGCGGCCACCCGAGACCTATCCACCCGGCCTTGCCGAGTGTGCGCTCCCAAGTACGTCTGTCCGTATCCGGGTCGGCATGGGCGGCCAGCCAGGCGCGGACCTCCGCACGGAACGTCTCGTCCTCTTGGCTGAACCCGAAATCCATTGAAGACCGCCTTAGATCGACGCGCCCCGAAGGGGCGCGGGGAACTGCGCGACAAGCCACAAACGACCCGCACCCGCCAAACCACAACGCCCCCGAGCCATCAGGCGTTCGGCCGAGAAGAACCCCGCGCCGCCTCTTCCATCGCCGAAAGCTGGGACAGCATCGGCATCGGATCCACCCCCACCGACCCCGGCAAGAGCTCCGCTATCTTCTCCGGGGTCCAACCGCCCGAGGCAAACGCGGAACGCAGTTCACGCGGCTGGGCCCACACCGCCAATTTCGGTCCCGCGATGGTGTACACCTGCCCGGTGATGCCCAGCGCAGCGGCCCCGTCGGACAGCAGGTACACCACCAGCGCGGCCACGTCCTCCGGCTCGCCGATCTCCGTCAGCTCCATGGGGACGTTCGCCGACATCCGCGTACGAGCCACCGGCGCCACCGCGTTCGCGGTCACCCCGTACTTGTGCAGGCCGAGGGCCGCGCTGCGGACGAGGGAGATGATCCCGCCCTTGGCCGCGCTGTAGTTGGCCTGGGACACGGAGCCCTGGTGGTTGCCGCTGGTGAAGCCGATCAGCGTGCCGGAGCGCTGCCCCCGCATCACCGCGGACGCCGCCCGGAAGACGGTGAACGTGCCCTTGAGGTGGGTGGCGACCACGGGGTCCCACTCCTCCTCGGTCATGTTGAACAGCATGCGTTCGCGCAGGATCCCGGCGACGCACACGACCCCGTCGAGACGGCCGTACGAGGCCAGCGCCACGTCGACCACCCGCTGCCCGCCCGCCATCGTGGAGATGTCGTCGGCGACCGCCACCGCCTCCCCGCCCGCCGTCAGGATCTCCTTGACGACGGCCTCGGCGACCTCGCTGGTGGGCGAGGCGCCGTCGACGGAGACGCCGTAGTCGTTGACGACGACCTTCGCCCCCTCGGCGGCAGCCGCCCGCGCGACCGCCCGGCCGATACCCCGCCCGGCGCCCGTCACGGCGACGACCTTTCCTGCCAAGAAGTTCCCCACGCCCGGCCCCTTCCCGCGGTTTCTGACGGTCCGTTAGATTTTATGGCGCGTCGGATGCGCGGACACAAGCCCCGGGGAGGCACCGGATGGCACTGCCGGAGGAGTTCCACGAGATCGCCGAGCGGGTGAACAACTGGGGGCGCTGGGGGACGGACGACGAGATCGGCACGCTGAACCTGATCACCGACGAGGTCGTCCGCGAGGCCGCCGCCTGCGTCCGCACCGGACGCCGCATCCCCCTCGCGCTTCCGCTCCAGCAGGACGGTGTGCAGGCCGGGGTGATCCCCGGGCGGGTCAACCCGCTGCACGTCATGGTCCAGATCAACCAGGAACTCTTCGGCCCGGGCACGGTGGCGTGCAGCGACGACGCGGTGACGATGGGGCTGCAGGCGGGCACCCACTGGGACGCGCTCACGCATGTCTCGCACTCGGGCCGGATCTACAACGGCCGCCCGGCGCACACGGTCACCGCGCACGGCGGCGCCGAGTTCGGCGGGATCGACAAGGCGCGGCACATCGTCTCGCGCGGGGTGCTGCTGGACGTGGCACGCGCGCGTGGCGTGGACCGGCTGGCGGGGGGCCACGCGGTGACGCCGGAGGATCTGGAGCGCGCCGAGGAGTTCGGCCGCGTCCGGGTCCGGGCCGGTGACATCGTGCTGGTCCGCACCGGGCAGGTGCAGGTGTATCTGGCCGGGGACAAGCACGGGTACGGCTATCCGTCGCCGGGGCTGTCCGTCCGTACGCCGGAGTGGTTCCACGCGCGCGATGTGGCGGCGGTCGCGAACGACACCCTCACTTTTGAGATATTTCCGCCCGAGTCGGAGAATCTGTGGCTGCCCGTGCACGCCCTGGACCTGGTGGAGATGGGGATGCTCCAGGGCCAGAACTGGAATCTCGAAGAGTTGTCCACAGCCTGTGGAGAAGCGGGGCGGTACGCGTTTGTGCTGTCCGCGACGCCCGAGCCGTTCGTCGGAGCGACGGGCGCACCCGTGGCACCCGTGGCCGTCCTCTGAGAACCCGGGGCGGGGCGTTGACCGGCCGGCGGCGCGCCTCCCCCCACCGTCGCGCGCACGCGCCGCCCACCGGGTGCGACCCACACTCGACAAGGGCCGCCGTCACCCCGGCCCTCGCCGTCCCCTCGCGGCGAATCGTCGCCCACAAGCGTGTTCAGGCGGTCACGGGTCGTCAACGCCGGTATGGGGATTTGTTACGTACGCCCTGTTCGCGGCACCCGCGCACGGATGCACCACCGGCGCACCGCCACGCCGGGTGCTACACCGCCTCGAAAGCGAGACCCTCGTACGCGGACAGTCCGCCCCCGTACGCCATCGCTGCGCTCTCCCTGGGCTGTGAACAGCGGTCCAGTTCGCACCAGATGCTCTTGCCGGCGCCTTCCGGGCTCCAGCCCCAGCGATCCGCCAGGCAGTCCACCAGGGCCAGGCCACGGCCGCCGGTGGCATCACCGGCGGCGCAACGCGGCACGGGGGCGCGGGAGCTGCTGTCGGCCACCTCGACGCGCACGGTGGCCGCCACGGATGCCGTCGGCATCTCGACCGCCACGCCGGCCGTATCCGCCACGCCGGCCGCCTCGGCCACGCCGAGCGCCTCGGCCGCCGCCGAGGCGGGCAGGGAGAGCCGGAGCACGGCCGCGTGGCCGGTGTGCACGACCGCATTGGTCACGAGCTCGGAGACGAGCAGGATCACGGTCTCGGCCAGCGGCTCGTCGGCCGCTATCCCCAGCCCGGGAAGCCGCGAGCGGGCCCATTTCCTCGCCCGTCCCACCTCCGTGGGGTCGGGCCGGATCTCCAGCTGCACTTGAAGCACCTGCACCGCTCACACCATCCGAACCGGCGGACACATGACCCCGCGCCACCCGGCCGCCACGGCCGCTGCGGCCGCGACGACGATGACGAGGGCCACGATCGTAGCCATTTTCTGCATGCCCAGAACAACGGCCCGAGCAAGGGTCACGGAACGTGATTCCCTTTGTCGACAGCATGGTTGACGTACAGTCACCCCAACAAGCGCTTCGGGCATATTCCAGCGCGAAGGAGTACGCGTGCGGCATACTGTGCGACACGCGTGCCGGGGAGTCGAACAGGCGTCGGCCGAAGCCTTTACCGCCCCGCGAGCAGCGATGCGCACCGCGCGACCCGGTACCGCCCCAGGGGCGCCGCCGGCCCGGCTCGTGCTCGCAGCCACTCGCATCCCACACAAGGTACCCGAGGGGACGTCCGACTCCGGGTCGTGACGAGCCTGTTGAAGGACACAACCAGGTATCGACGCTCCGTGACACCGGAGTGCCACAATCCGCGACATCCCGGGCCAAGGCTTTGTCGCCGGTGCAGCCCAGGAGCGCGGTCGCCCTCCTCAGGCGGCCAGCCGCGCGGCGAGCAGTTCCTCACTCTCCGTGCTCCCGCCGGCACGCCGGGCCCGCACCCAGGCCCGCTTCAGATGCAGATGCACGTCCGCCTCCCAGGTGAAGCCCATGCCGCCGTGCACCTGAAGGCAGTCGCGGGCCCCGCGTACGGCGGCCTCGTCGGCGAGCAGCCGGGCGGCGGCGATGTCGGCCGGGTCGCCGGTGACGGCGGCCGCGTAGACGGCGACGCGCGCGGTCTCGGTGCGTACCAGCAGGTCCGCGCACAGGTGCTTGACGGCTTGGAAGGCACCGATCGGCTGCCCGAACTGCTCGCGTGCACGGGCGTGTTGCACCGCCAGCTCCTGTACGCGTACGGCGGTACCGAGCTGCTCGGCGGCGGTGAGGAGGGTGGCTACGGGGCCGGGGGCGGGGGTGACTGTGCCGGTGACCGTGCCGTCCGGGGGGCGGGTCGCTCGCCGGCCCTGGCCGGGTACGGCATCGCTGTGGGTGGCTGCGGGGATCCGGTGCAGCGGGGTCAGCGGGTCGACGGAACGCAGCGGTACGGCCCCCGCCGCCTCCCCCCGCACCACGTCCGCCGCCTCCAGCCACTCCACCAGTTGCCCGTCCACCCCCGCCACGACCGTCTCCCCGGTGGCCGCGCCCGGTACGCTGCCGGCGGCGAGGTGGGTCGCCAGGAGCGGTCCGGGCAGCAGTGCCCGTCCGGCCTCCTCGAAGGCCAGCACCGCCTCCGGCAGCCCCAGCCCGACCCCGCCGTCCGCCTCCGGCAGCCGCAGGGCGAAGAACCCCGCCTCGCCGAGCGCCCGCCACAGCTCCCGGTCGAGCCGCCCCGGCGCATCGACGGCCGCCCGCAACGCCTCCCGCCCGAACCGCCGGTCCAGCAGCTCCCGTACGCCCGCCTTCAACGCACGCTGATCCTCGGTGAGTCGGAAACGCACGCTCATCTCCCTCCGACCGCGCCGACAGGGACACCCGACGGCACCCGACCACGCCCGACCACCACTCGAAAGCGCACCCGTTCACCTCCCCTTCGGCAGGCCCAGGAGCCGTTCGGCGACGATGTTGCGCTGGATCTGTGAGGTGCCGGCGGCGATGGTGTACGACAGGGAGGACAGGCGGTCCAGGACCCAGGGCCGGTTCATGTCGAGGCAGTCGGGGCCCAGGACCTCGGCGGCGGTGTCGTACAGCTCCTGGCGGGCGTGCGAGTAGCGGAGTTTGAAGACCGAGCCGCCCACGCCCGGCACCCCGCCGCTCGCCTCCGCCTCGCTCACGTTCCACTGGGTCAGCCGCCACAGCGCCCGGAACTCCGCCTCCAGACGGCCGAGCCGGCGCCGCAGGACCGGGTCGTCCCAGCGGCCGTTCTGCCGAGCCTCGACCGCCAGCTCGGCCAGGACGCGGCGGCAGGCCACCACCTCGCCCACGAACGCCGTGCCGCGCTCGAAGGACAGGGTCACCATGGTCACGCGCCAGCCGTCGTTCTCCGCGCCGACCCGGTTGGCCGCCGGCACCCGTACCTCGTCCAGGAACACCTCCGCGAACTCGGCCGACCCGGCGAGCGTGCGCAGGGGCCGTACGGTGATGCCGGCGGCGTCCATGGGCATCGCGAGCCACGTGATGCCCCGGTGCTTCGGCGCCTCCGGGTCGGTGCGGACCAGCAGTTCGCACCAGTCGGCGACCTCGGCGTGGGAGGTCCAGATCTTGGACCCGGTGACCACGTACTCGTCGCCGTCGCGCCACGCGCGCGTGCGCAGCGACGCCAGATCCGATCCCGCGTCCGGTTCGCTGAACCCCTGGCACCACGCCTCCTCGCCGCGCAGGATCGGCGGCAGCCAGCGCGCCCGCTGTGCGGGGGTGCCCTCGGCGGCGATGGTCGGGCCGGCGTGCAGCAGGCCGACGAAGTTCGCCCCCACATAGGGCGCCCCCGCCTTCTCGGTCTCCTCCAGGAAGATCAGCCGGAGTGTCGGCGAGGCGTCCCAGTGGACGTCGGCGTACCCGGCGTCGTAGAGCATCCGCTGCCAGCCGAGGTCGTACGCCCTGCGGGCGGGCCAGTCGTCCGGGGACGGCTTCGGCGGCAGCGTCGGCAGCACCTTGGCGAGCCACTCGCGCAGCCGGGCGCGGAAGTCCTCCTCCTCGGGCGTGTACGACAGGTCCATCACCTGTCGAAGTCCAGGCTCAGCATGCGGATGGCGTTGCCCCGCATCAGCTTGTAGACGGTCTCGTCGTCCAGGCCCTTCACATGGTCGAGGGCGACCTCCTTGGTGTGCGGGAAGGTCGAGTCGACGTGGGGGTAGTCGGTCTCGAAGGTGGCGTTGTCCCTGCCCACCACGTCCAGGGAGGCCACGCCGTGCTTGTCGCGGAAGAAGCAGCAGAAGATCTGCCGGTAGTAGTACGTCGACGGCGGCTCGGGGATCAGGTCCCGGACCCCGCCCCAGGCGCGGTGTTCCTCCCACACGTCGTCGGCGCGCTCCAGGGCGTACGGGATCCAGCCCATCTGCCCTTCGGAGTAGGCGAGTTGGAGCCGCGGGAACTTCACCAGGACCCCGCTGAAGAGGTAGTCCATCATCGAGGCCATCGCGTTGTTGAAGCTCAGCGAGGCCTGGACGGCGGGCGGGGCGTCGGGCGATGCGGCGGGCATCTGGGAGCTGCTGCCGATGTGCATGTTGACGACCGTCCCCGTCTCCTGGCAGACGGCGAAGAACGGGTCCCAGTAGCCGGAGTGGATGGAGGGCAGCCCGAGGTGGGTGGGGATCTCGGAGAAGGTCACCGCCCGCACCCCGCGCTCGGCGTTGCGCCGGATCTCGGCGACGGCCAGTTCGACGTCCCACAGCGGGATCAGGCACAGCGGGATCAGCCGGCCCCCGCTGTCCCCGCACCACTCCTCCACCATCCAGTCGTTGTAGGCGCGCACGCAGGCGAGGGCGACCTCCTTGTCGTGCGCCTCGGCGAAGGTCTGCCCGCAGAAGCGGGGGAAGGTCGGGAAGCAGAGGCTGGCCTCGACGTGGTTGAGGTCCATGTCCTTCAGCCGTTCGGCGGGGTCCCAGCACCCCGGCCGCATCTGCTCCCTGGTGATCCCCTCCAGGGTCATCTCGTCCCGGTCGAAGCCGACGGCGGCGATGTTGCGCTTGTACGGGAACTTCAGGTCCTCGTAGATCCACCAGTCGGTCGGCTGGCCGGCCGGGTCCATGGTGATCTGGTACTTGCCGCCGACGTAGGCCAGTTCCCCGATCCCGGCGGTCAGCGGCTTGGGCCCGCGTTCGCGGTACCTGGCCGGCAGCCAGGTCTCGAAGAGGTGGGCGGGCTCGATCACATGGTCGTCGACGCTGATGATGCGGGGCAGTTCGGTCATGGGTCCCCTCCGCCGGACGGTACTTATCTGATGGTCCGTCAGATAGCATGCTACCTGACGAGACGTCAGCCAAGGAGGGGGCTACCGTGAACGACACCCCGCACTCCCTGAGTTCCTCCCGCACGCTGTGGGACCTGGTCGCCCGCCGTGCCGGCCTCACACCCGACCGTCCCGTCCTCCTCCAGGGCGAGCGCCGGCTGACCTTCGGCGGACTGCGCGCGCGTGCCGAGCGGGTGGCGGCAGGCCTGTACGACATGGGCGTGCGGCCCGGCACGGTGGTCGCCTGGCAGCTGCCCACCCGTATCGAGACCGCCGTGCTGTCCTTCGCGCTGGCTCGCCTGGGCGCCGTACAGTCCCCGGTGATCCCGTTCTACCGGGACCGGGAGGTCGGCTTCGCCCTGCGCGAGTCGAAGGCGGAGTTCTTCGCGGTCCCGGGGGTGTGGCGGGGCCACGACCACACGGAGATGGCGCGGCGCCTCGGCGCGAAGGGGGTCTTCGAGGCGTACGACACCCTCCCCGACGGCGACCCGTCCGTGCTCCCCGCCCCGCCCCCCGAGGGCACCTCGGTCCGCTGGATCTACTGGACCTCCGGCACCACCTCCGACCCCAAGGGCGTGCTGCACACCGACCGCTCCCTGATCGCCGGCGGCTCCTGCCTCGCCCACGCCCTGCGCCTGACGCCGGACGACGTCGGTTCGATCGCCTTCCCGTACGCCCACATAGGCGGCCCCGACTACCTGGTGATGCTGCTGCTGTACGGCTTCCCGGCGGTGATGTCCGAGCACTTCGCACTGCCGGACGCGCTGGCGGAGTACCGGCGGCACCAGGTGACGGTGGCCGGCGGCTCCACGGCCTTCTACTCCCTCTTCCTCGCCGAGCAGCGCGGGCAGCCGGGCGAGAAGCTGATCCCGACCCTGCGCCTGCTCGCGGGCGGCGGCGCGCCCAGGCCCCCCGAGCTGTACCACGCCGTGGTTCGCGAGATGGGCGTCCAGCTCACCCACGGCTACGGCATGACCGAGGTCCCGATGATCACCATGGGCGACCCCGAGGACACCCCGCAGAACCTGGCCACGACCGAGGGCCGCCCGCCGGCCGGCATGGAGATCCGGATCGTCGACGGCGAGATAAGACTCCGCGGCGAGGCCGTCTGCCAGGGCTATCTGGACCCCGCCCAGACGGCCGCCGCCTTCGACCCCGACGGCTTCCTGCGCACCGGCGACCTGGGCCATGTGACGGACTCCGGCCACCTGGTCCTCACCGGCCGCCTGAAGGACGTGATCATCCGCAAGGGTGAGAACATCTCCGCCAGGGAGATCGAGGACCTCCTCGCCACGCACCCCTCCGTGGCGGACGCGGCGGTGATCGGCCTGCCGGACGCGGAACGGGGGGAACTGGTCTGCGCGGTCGTCGAACAGCCGCCGGGTGCCACCGAATTGACCTTGCCGGACGTGGTCTCGTACCTGCGCTCCTCGGGCCTGTCCGTGCACAAGCTGCCGGAGCGGCTGGAGGTGGTGACCGCCCTGCCGCGCAACGACACGCTGCGCAAGGTGCTCAAGTACAAGCTGCGGGAGCGGTTCGCCGGCCGGCCGTGACGCCACGAGCGGTCTCGGACGGCCGCCGGCCGGGCGGGCGCGGCCGGCCATGGTGACGGACGGATGCGAGGTCAGGGTCACGGGTCACGACCGTGACGGCAGCGGCCGGGCGCCGCCCGGTACGTGCGTTACTCCGCGACCGTGAAGTACTGGGCGAACGCCGGGACGACGTCCGGTTCGGTGACGGTGCCGTCGGAGTCGGTGTCGAGGGCGTGGGCGACGGTGTCGGCGAGGTCGGCCGGGACATGGAGGACGCGCAGGACGCGGGCGGCGTCGGCGACCGTGAGGCGGCCGTCGGCGGCCGTGTCGGCCACCGCCAGCGCCGCGTGCAGGAACGGACGGGCGATCTCGGCGAAGCGTTCGGGGTTGTCGCGCAGGCGCTTGACCGCGCCGGTGACGAACTCCTCGCGGGTGATGCGCTGGTCGCCGTCCCGGTCGGCGATCCCGGCCATACCCTGCCAGAACGCCTCCGCGCCGGCGTACAGCGCCTGCCCCCTGTCGGAGCGCGCGGGCACGGCGAACTCGGCGAGGAGCGCCTTGGCCGCCGCGCTGAAGTCCTCGCGGTCGATCCAGCCGTTGCCGTCCTGGTCGAAGATGGCGAACCGGGCTGCGATCCTGCGCTCGTACTCGGTGCTGACCATGTCTGTTCGGGCCGCCTTACGTGTGCGTCGTCCGGGTCGTCCCACGGGTGCGTGGGTGACCTGGCAGGGAGCGTATGACGCGGGTGGCCGCCGGATGGCGGAAATCCGGTGGTTGTGCCAAGACCGGGGGAATTCTGCGACAACAGTGTGGCCGTGTCGCGAAGGACGGGCGGCGCGGGCGGGGCGTCAGGCCGAGAGCGGGCCTGCCTCGTCCGTCGTCGCGGCCTCGATGTCGGGCCGGACGTCGAAGAGCCGGCGCACGCCGAGCGCGCCGAGGACCCGGTTGACGTGCGAGCCGTCGTCGGCGCCCCGGTCGGGCAGGATGAGCCGGAGCCGCCCCTGGCAGGAGCGGATCAGCCTGCGGGCGGCGACGAGGACGCCGACCCCGCTGGAGTCGCAGAAGAACACGTCGGAGAGGTCCACGACGAGGCTGTGGTGCCCCTCGGCGACGACGTCGTGCACACGTTGGCGCAGTACCGGCGAGGTCATCAGGTCCAGTTCCCCGGACACCCGGAGCACGGCCCACTCACCCTGTTCGGCGCCGGTCACTTTGAATGCCACGTCCCTGCCCCTCCGCTCGCCGGAACTCCCGGAACCGCCCGGAAACGGAAGCAGTTCCTACGCTTGCTTCCGCGCGGCTGCCCAGCGGCCGTTCCCCGAAACTTCGAGCCACAAACTAGACGTGATCGACAAGGGACTTGTTTCGGTCACTATCGATCCTGTTCGATCAGAGATGCATGCATCTTGTGTGAAGGTTATGTGGAGGGGGCACTATCACCTGCAGCCCTTCCGGGGGCGCGCATTGACACAAAGGGGCGTGCACGGTCAGACGTGCCGACTACATTCGGGAAGACGGTGCAGACAGGCTGGACGGGCCGGACACGGGTGAGGGGAGGGGACCGCATGGCCACGAAGGACGTACCACCCCGCTGGGACCGCAAGATGCAGCAGCGGCTCGCCCGCGGTGAGGCGGCCGCCCTGGGCGAGCTGTACGACCGCTTCGCCTCGCTCGTGCACGGCCTCGCCCACCGCGTCCTCGGTGACGAGAAGGCCGCCGACACCGTCACCCGCGAGGTCTTCTCCCACCTCTGGGAACACCCCGAGACCTACGACCCCAAGAAGGGCCCGCTGCGCACCTGGGTCGCCGGGGTCACCCACCGGCTCGCCGTGCAGCGGCTGCGCGACAGCGAGGCGGCCGCGCTGCCGCAGGGCAGCGGCGGCTCCCTGGCGGAACTGGAGCGCAAGGTGCGCCGCGCCTCGGTCGCCGCCCGCGCCGACTACATCGTCCACTCCATGCCCGCCCCGCTGCGCGCCGCCCTCGACCTGGCCTACTTCCAGCGCCGCGACTACCGCCAGACCGCCACCGACCTCGGCGTCACCGAGGACGAGGCCCGCCGCCGGCTCCGCCTCGGCCTGCAACTGCTCTCCACCGCCCATGACGCCGGGACCCCGCCGGGAGCCGGGGGTGCGGTGTGAGCGGAGCGGGAGGGCCCGGGGCACCCGACGAGCACGAGGGGCCCGGAGACGAGGAGCAGCGCGCGGGGCCGCCGTACGAGGACGGTGGCGGCCGGGGTGAGAACGGCCACACCGGCGAGGGCGCCGGGGGCTCGCGGCAGGCCCCACGCCGGGCCGGCGGGCCCGAGCCGGACCGGCCGGCGCGCATACCGACACCCCGCGCGTCCGTCGAGGACGGCGGGCGTCCGCTGCCCGGCCTCGCCGATCCGGGGGACCTCACGCCCGTGCCGCTCGACCTGCCCCACGACATCCTGAAATCGCTCCTCGGCGCCTGGGCGCTGGCCGCCTGCTCGGCGGCGGAGACCGCCGCCGTCGAGGACCACCTGGGCTCCTGCGGAGACTGCGCCGACGAGGCCCGCCGGCTGCGCGAGGCGGTCGGCCTGCTGCACCAGCCGGAGAGCCTCGACCTGGACCCGGGACTGCGCACCCGCGTCCTGGAGAGCTGCCTGGAACGCCGGCCGCCGCGCATCCCGGTTCCCGAGTGGGCGGCGCCCTACGACGCCGAGACCGCCCGCCTGGACGCCCTGCTGCAGGACTTCGGGGACGCGGAGTGGCATGCGCCGGTCCGGCTGCGCTGGTTCGAGGCCGACGCGGCGCAGAGCCGTCGTACGACCGTGGCCGGGGTGATCGCGCACCTGCTGTCCGTGGACGGGCTGATCGCGCTCGGGCTCGGCCTGGAGGACCCGCTGACCGAGGTCGCCGGCGCGGCCGGGCCGGACGCGGTGGGCCCGGAGGAGCGCACCGAGGCGTTCTGGCGGAACTCCCACTTCCCGCCGACCCGCTCGGTGCGGGGGCCCTGGCGGGAGCAGAGCCACGGCCTGGTGCGGACGGCGTCCTTCACCGGCGGGCACGCGGGCGGCCTGGCGGTGTCGTACGGCGACTTCGAGCTGCCGCTGCACGACGCGATGCTGGACCGGGCCTTCGAGTGCTGGGTGCACGCCGAGGACATCGCGGAGGCGGTGGACTACCCCTACCAGCCGCCCGCGCCGCGCCACCTGAACCGGATGATCGACCTCGCGACCCGGATGCTTCCCGGCGCACTGGCCCGGCGCCGGCAGACCGGGCTGGCGTCCCCGGCCCGCGGCCGCCACCTCGGCCTCGCCGGCGAGCCCGGCCGCAGCCTGCGGCTGGAGATCGAGGGCGCGGCGGGCGGCGAGTGGCTGATCCCGCTGGACTCACCGGCGGCGGTGGCGTCCGCGGACCTCGAGGTGGCCCATGTGGCGCTGGACGGCGTGGAGTTCTGCCGGCTGGCCGCCGGCCGGGTGTCGCCGGAGGAGGCCGCGGTGGGGCAGGTCGGCGACCGGGAGGCGATCAGAGACGTCCTGTTCGCCACGGCGGGGTTGAGCCGGTTGTAAGGGCTGGGTTGCACGACGCAAGCCCCCTGAGCTCCTAAGCGAACACCACCGTACGGCGCCCGTTGAGCAGAATCCTCCGCTCCGCATGCCACTTCACCGCCCGCGCCAGCGCCTGGCACTCCACATCGCGGCCGATGGCCACCAGCTGATCCGGCGTCACGCCGTGACCGACCCGCTCGACCTCCTGCTCGATGATCGGGCCCTCGTCCAGGTCGGCGGTCACATAGTGCGCCGTCGCCCCGATCAGCTTCACACCCCGCGCGTGCGCCTGGTGATACGGCTTCGCGCCCTTGAAGCTCGGCAGGAAGGAGTGGTGGATGTTGATGATCCGGCCGCTGAGCTCCTTGCACAGGTCGTCCGAGATGACCTGCATGTAGCGGGCGAGGACGACCAGTTCGACGTCCTCCTCGCGCACGATCTCCAGCAGCTTCGCCTCGGCCTGCGACTTCGTGTCCTTCGTGACCGGAATGTGGTGGAAGGGAATGTTGTAGGAGCCCACCAGCTCCTCGAACTCGGTGTGGTTCGAGACCACGCCGACGATCTCCACGGGCAGCGCCCCGATCCGGGCCCGGAACAGCAGGTCGTTCAGGCAGTGCCCGAACTTGCTGACCATGAGCAGGATCCGCATCCTCTCGTCGGCCCGGTTGATCTGCCAGTCCATGTGGAAGGAGTCACCGACCGCCGCGAAGCTCGCCCGCAGCTTCTCCACCGTCACCGGCGGATCGGCCGAGAAGTGGACGCGCATGAAGAACAGGCCCGTGTCGTGGTCGCCGAACTGCTGGCTGTCCTCGATGTTGCAGCCGGTCATGAAGAGGTAGCTCGACACGGCGTGCACGATCCCCTGTTTGTCCGGGCAGGAGAGGGTGAGGACGTACTGGTCGGCCGGGGCGGCGGCGGGCGCGGACTGCTCATTCATGCACTACAGGTTCTCACGTCGGCCGCCCGCCGTGGGTGTTTGTCCCGCAGGGCGGGACGTCTACGCGGTCCGCGTCATGATCCGCAGCACTTCCAGGCTCTTCGGCGGCGCGTCCGGGTCCTCCCCGTCACTCGCCGCCATCCGGACGTGCGCGTCCCGCGCCGCCCGCACCGCCTCCGGCCACCCCTGGTGGTCGAGATACGCGGCGACCGGCGCGTCCGGGCCGACCTGGTGCATGATCCGCAGCACCCGCAGCACGGCGGTGTCCACGAGCGCCGCCTCCTGCGAGTCCCGGAATATCGTCCCGACGTACTTCTCCGCGGACCAGTTGTCCAGCCAGGTGTCCTCCACCAGCCGGTAGACGGCGTCCGTGAAGTCGCCGTACCCGTCCACGCCGGCCAGCCAGACGTCCCGCTGGAACACCGGATCGGAGAGCATGTGCAGCGCCGAGCGCACATTGCTGCGCCAGCGCCACCATGGCATGTCGCTTAGGGGCATGCCGCCCATGGTGGAGGAGCGACGGCCACGACGGGAAGAGTTCTCCGTACCTTGCACGGTCATCGATCGTACGTTCCCCGTCACACCGGCCTCACCGGCCCCTCTAATTCACCTCAATGTCACCCTTTGTTGACTCAAGGTCACTCGCCGGTTCGTCATGTGAGGGAATCGTGCGTGCACATGACCGGCAGGCGACGCACTTTTCGTACCTTCCTCCATTCGACCTACCGCCCCGGCAGAGCCACCGCGCTGACGGCGGGCGCCGTGGCTCTCTGTACGTCGCTCACCGCCGGATGCGGGGCCATCCCCGGTGCCACGGGGGGCTCCGGGGATGGTCCGGTCAAGGTCATGACCTGGGCGCCGCAGGACACCAACGCCACCAACAAGCCCGGCATGCCCGCGATGGCCCTCGCCTACGCCAAGTGGATCAACGCGCACGGCGGTATCAACGGCCGCAAGCTCCAGGTCCTGACCTGCAACGACCACAACGACAGCGTGGGCGCCGCCAAGTGCGCCCGGTACGCGGCCGACGAGAACGTGGTCGCGGTCGTCGGCTCCTACAGCCAGTTCACCGACTCCTACTCCGCCCCGCTGGAGGGCGCCGGCATCCCCTACATCGGCGGCTACGGCGTCACCAACGACGAGTTCACCGGCCAGATGTCCTACCCGGTCAACGGCGGCCAGCCCGCCCTGCTCGCCGGTCTCGGCAAGGCCCTCGCGGCCGCCTGCGGCAACATCGCCCTGGTCCGCCCCGACAGCATCGCCGGCGACGAGCTGCCGGTGCTGCTCAACTCCGGACTGCAGGCGGGCGGGCACGCCAAGGCGGGCGACCAGCTCGCCGAGGAGGCCGCCACCGAGTACGGCGACCAGGCCGACCAGGCGCTGCGGTACGCCTCCAAGGACCCCGCCCGCAAGGGCTGCGTGGTCCCCGCGCTCGGGGACCGCACCGACACCTTCATGGACTCCTTCCGGCGCGAGCGCGAGAGCTTCCCCTCGGTACGGCTCGCGACCGTGCTGGGCAGCGTCGACCAGACCGTGATCAACGCCACCGGCGGGGCGTCCGGCCCGTACGAGGGGGCGTACATCACCGGCTGGTATCCGCCGGCGTCGGACGCGCGGTGGGACCCGATGAAGAAGGTGATCAACGAGGAGGCCTTCGGCGACACCCGCATCGACCCCGCGGACGCCGGAGTGCAGACGACCTGGATCGCCTACACCGTGCTGAAGGCCGCGCTGGACAAGATCGGCGACGGCGAGGTGAGCGCCGACTCCGTGCGCCGTACCCTCGACGACGGCCTGCAGGTCTCCACCGGCGGTCTCACCCCGCCCCTGCGGTGGTCCTACTCCAGCAAGCTCGCCTCGGTCGGCTTCCCGCGGATGGTCAACGCCGACGTCAGCCTGCAGGTGGTCCAGGGCGGCAGTCTGGTCGCCGCCCGCAAGGGCGTCGGCGGGTTCGACGGCACCACCGACATGACGCAGACGCTGCAGAGCGCCAACGTGCAGTGACGCCCGCCGGCACGCCCCTCACAGCTGGGTGGGCTGGCGCTGGGTCAGGCCGTACTTCTGCGCGATCGCGTTCCACAGCGCGGCCGCCTTCACCTTCTGCACGCTGGCGGTGCCGCTCGCCCGGTTGCCGGCCTGGGTCTCGCCCGTGACGCGGGCGTGGCCCTTGCGGCAGACCTTGTGGTCCTTGGCCTGGCCGGCCCAGGCCGCGTAGTGGTTGTCGGCCTCGGCGGACGCCTGCCAGGCCCGGGTCAGCGCCGCGGTGAGCGCGCCGTTGTCCGGCAGCTTGTCCACGGACAGCTTGCCGAGCCGGGTGACCAGCTGGTTGCGCTGCCCGGCCGCATTGCGCAGGTCGGTGGCGGCCCCGTCGAGGTTGTCGCAGTTCTTGACACTGGCCACGGCCTGGATCACCGAGGCGCGGCTGCTGCCGCTGTCGGCGAGCAGCTTGTCCAGCTCGACCGCCTGCTGCCGCGCCGGGTCGCCGCCCGGCGAGCCGGACCCCTGGCCGGGAACCGGGGAGGTGGCCGCGACCGTCTTGCCGTCGGCGCCCTGGTCGTTGCCGCCGCTGAGCAGCGCGCCGGCGCCCACACCGATGACGACGATGCCGACACCGATCGCGGCGATCATCGGCACGCGCGACCGGCCGCGCGGCTGGTCGTCGTCGTGCGCGGGGGCGTACGACGGCTGCTGCGCGCCGTAGGAGGGCTGCTTGGCGCCGTACGACGCCGGGCCGGGGCGGGCATCCTGCTGCTGGATGCGTGGCATCTGCTGGGTGGACCCGGCCGGGCCGTCACCGCCCGCCGGGCCGCCGCGGAAGAGGCTGTCGAACTCGGCCGGCGGCTGCCGCTCCGCGCCGCCCTGCGCCTGCGCGGCGTACGGCGGTATGTACTGGGTGGCCTCCGCGTCGGGCGACGCCGGGGCGGGCGCCTGCTGCGGGGCGCGGCCGAGGTAGCGCGTCTGTTCGCCGCTCGACTCGGGCGGCAGCGCGCCGGGCGCCACCGGCGGGATGTACTGGGTCGCGCCCTCGTCCGCGGGTGCGGCCGGCACCGGCGGCAGGTACTGCGTGGCGCCCTCGGCGGGTGCCGCCGCCCGCACCGGCGGTATGTACTGCGTCGCGCCCTCGTCGGCCGCCGGCAGCGGGGCACCGGCGGACGGGTAGGCGTCCGGCACGGCCGGCGGAAGCGGCGCGGGACCGGCCGGCTGCTGGTGGGGCTGCGGCAGAGACTGCTGCTGCGGCTGGTGGTACGGCTCGGGTGCCGCGCCGTACCCGGCCTGCTGACCGGCGCCGTAGCCACCGCCCTGCGTGCCGTGGTGGTCGTACGACGGCGTCTGGCCGTACGACGGCGCCGGGGCGCCCTCCGGGGGCAGCGGGCCGGGGTTCGCGCCGGACGGCTGCTGGGCCGGGGCGTCCGGGGCGTGCCACTGCTGGGCCGGCGCCTGGGGCCAGCCCTGTCCCGGCTGGGGCGCCTGCTGCCCGGGCCCCCAGGAGCCGCCCCAGGCCTGCCCGCCTGCCGGGGCGGCGGGGGCGGGCGCGCCGGTCATGCCCGGCAGCAAGGGCTCGCCTCCGTCGGAGGGCAGCACGATGCCTTCGCGCGCGGGCCGCGCCGAGGGCTCCTCGCCCTGTCCACTCTGCGTCACCGGGACTCCTACTAATGGGGGACCTTGTGAATCGGGCTCACGCTACCGGGTCCCCCGAGCCGGGTGCCATGCAGCTCAGGTCGGGATCTTCTTACCTGTGACGGCGGTAACACCACTGCCCCGCGGCGCGCCGGCCCCGGCACCTGCAGGCATCCAGGTGCCGTTCGCCGTGCGTTCACGCGACCGCGGGGCCGAAGTTCACGCGGCCTGCTGGAGATCGAGACGCGCCCCGAACTCCCGTACCACCGCCTCCTCCCGGAAGGGTTCCAGGCGCTGCTGGAGATCCTCCAGATACTCGGCGCCCCGGTTGGAGCGGAGCGTCTCCAGCAGCTCCACCGCCTTCAGGCCGGTGCTGCAGGCCTGTTCGACCTCCCGCTGCTGCACCTGGGCCGTGGCGAGCAGCACATAGCCGATGGCGCGCCGCCGGGCCCGGGTCTCGGGGTGCCCGGCCAGCGACTGCTCGGCGTACCGGGCCGCCTGCTCGCTCTGGCCGAGATCGCGGGCGCAGTGCGCCAACTCGTCCGCCAGATACGCCTCGTCGAAGTGCCGGATCCACACCGGGTCGTCACCGGAGGAGTCGTCCGCCTGCTCCATCGCGGTCACCGCCCGCCCGGTGGACGCCTGAGCCGCGCGTACGTCGCCGAGCAGGGCGTGCCCGCGCGCCTCGGCCGCGTGGAACATCGCCTCCGCGCGCGGGGTCACCTGCCCGCGCGCCCCCTCCTGCGCCGCCCGCGCCAACTGGGCGATCTCCCGCGGGTTTCCGAGCTGGGCGGCGAGGTGGCTCATGGACGCGGCCAGGACGTAACCGCCGTACCCGCGGTCCCCGGCGGCCTGCGCGAGCCGCAGCGACTGGATGTAGTACCGCTGGGCCAGCCCCGGTTGCCCGGTGTCGACGGCCATGTACCCCGCCAGTTCGGTCAACCGGGCGACCGCCGCGAAGAGTTCCCGGCCGACCGTCTCCCGGTAGGAGCCGGCGAGCAGCCCGGAGACGACGCTGTTGAGGTAGTGCACGACGACCGGACGCACATGCCCGCTGCCGAACTGGTGGTCCAGGTCGGTCAGCGCCTGCGTCATGGACCGTACGGCCGCCACGTCGGCCTGGCCCACGCGCGGGCCGGCCTGCCGGGCCACCTGGGCGTCCGGCGCCGAGATCAGCCAGTCGCGGCTGGGCTCGACCAGCGCGGAGGCGGCGACGGAGGAGCCGGACAGGAAGTCCCGCCGGCCCACGTCGCTGCGCCACAGCTCGCAGACCTGCTCGATGGCCCCCAGTACCGTCGGCGAGAACTGGAGACCGACCCCCGAGGCGAGGTTCTTGCCGTTGGCCATGCCGATCTCGTCGATCGTGACCGCACGGCCGAGCTTGCGCCCGAGCGCCTCCGCGATGATCGCCGGGGCGCGGCCCCGGGGTTGCTGTCCGCGCAGCCAGCGGGCCACGGACGTCTTGTCGTAGCGCAGGTCGAGGCCGTGCTCGGCGCCGCACATGTTGACCCGCCGGGCCAGCCCGGCGTTCGAACACCCCGCTTCCTGGATGAGTGCCTGCAGCCGTTCGTTCGGCTGCCTCGCCACGAGAGGCCTTGCGGCCATGTGCTACCCCCTGCGTTGCGGTCCCCTGGGCGTAACCAGTTCCGGGAAGATCACTGCCCAGCTGACATACCGTCAATGCGCGACATGTGCCGTTTGCCGGGGTAACGACGGATGCCAACCCCACCTCTGGCTACCCAGCTCACGCCCCGGTTCCTCCCGCGCGCCCCCACCCGTGCATCCATGCGCCCCGATTGACGAATCGATGCTCCTCCCCCGCGCGCGCCCTGGCCGTAACTCCAGGTGGGCGCGAGAGTTGAGTGGAGCGTGGAAGAGACGATCGTGGGCGCCCAGAACACTCAGATTGCCGGTCAGATTCCGCAGCAACGCGGGGAATCGCTGCTGGAGACCGCCGTACGCTACGCCGAGGAACGGCACTGGGACGTGTTCCCGGGCACCTGGCTGGAAGCCGTCGACGGGGTGCAGCGCTGCTCCTGCGCCGACGCCTCCTGCCCTGCGCCGGGTGCGCACCCCGCGCGCCCCGACTGGGCGGCCCAGGCGACCGGCAGCGCGACCGTCGCGCGCCGGATGTGGCAGAAGCAGCCGACGGCTTCGATTCTGCTGCCGACGGGTCGGACGTTCGACGCGTTGTCCGTCCCGGAGAGTGCGGGGTTCCTGGCTCTCGCCCGTATGGAGCGGATGGAGCTGACGCTGGGGCCGGTGACCTTGTCCCCCGACCGGCGCATGCAGTTCTTCGTGCTGCCAGGGGGCGCCACGAAGGTGCCGGACCTTGTGCGCAAGCTCGGGTGGACGTTGTCGTCTCTTGACCTGCTGGCGCTGGGCGAGGGGGCGTACGTGGCCGCTCCGCCCACCCGGTTCGGGTCTCGTGGTGCGGTGCAGTGGGCCTGCCGGCCGACTCCTGCCAACCGGTGGCTGCCGGACGCGGAGGAGTTGATCTCGCCGCTCGCCTACGCGTGCGGGCGGGACCGGTAGCCGTTCACAGCCCCGCGCCCTTCGGCGCCCCGCGCCGGCCGTAACCTTCATGCATGACCGAGGTTGCAGTGCGGGTGCGGGGGCTCTGGAAGCGGTTCGGGCAGCAGGTTGCCGTCGGGGGGATCGATCTCGATCTGCCCGCCGGGAAGTTCATCGGGCTGGTCGGGCCCAACGGCGCCGGCAAGACCACGACTCTCTCCATGGTGACCGGACTCCTGCGGCCCGACGACGGGGCCGTGGAGGTCGTCGGCCACGACGTCTGGCGCGACCCGGTC
Organism: Streptomyces sp. NPDC001093; assembly: GCF_040298985.1. Taxonomy (NCBI): domain Bacteria; kingdom Bacillati; phylum Actinomycetota; class Actinomycetes; order Kitasatosporales; family Streptomycetaceae; genus Streptomyces; species Streptomyces sp. NPDC001093. The sequence goes on from NZ_JBEPBF010000002.1 coordinate 47,303, forward strand.
GCCGTCAAGGCGCGCATCGGGGTGCTGCCCGAGGGACTGAGGCTGTTCGAGCGGCTGTCGGGGCGGGAGCTGCTCGGGTACGCGGGGCGGCTGCGCGGACTGCCGGGGGCCGAGGTCGACAAGCGGGCCACGCAGCTGCTGGACGTCCTCGACCTGGCCGGCGCCCAGCACAAGCTCGTCGTCGACTACTCGACCGGCATGCGCAAGAAGATCGGGCTCGCCGCCGCACTGCTGCACAACCCCGAGGTGCTCTTCCTGGACGAACCCTTCGAGGGCGTCGACCCCGTGTCCGCGCAGACCATCCGCGGCGTCCTGGAGCGGTACACCGCCTCCGGCGCCACCGTCGTCTTCTCCTCCCACGTCATGGAGCTGGTCGAGTCGCTGTGCGACTGGGTCGCGGTGATGGCGGCCGGACGCATCCGCGCGACCGGCCCGCTGGCAGAGGTACGCGGCACCCATCCCACCCTCCAGGGGGCGTTCCTGGAGCTGGTCGGGGCGAACCGCCGGGACGCCGGGTCCGATCTGGACTGGCTGGGCGGCGGAGCGGCCCGATGACGCACCTCACCTCCACCGTCGTACGGCTGAAACTCTCACTTCTGCGGGGCGGACTGCGGCAGTCCGGGGGCCGTCGGGCCGCGTTCGTCTTCTCGGCGGTCATCGCGGTCCTGTTCGCCCTGCTGCAACTGCTGGGGCTGCTCGCACTGCACGGACACGCGCACGCCGAGGCCGTCGCCGTCCCGGGTACGGCCGTGCTGGCACTGGGCTGGGCGGTGCTGCCGCTGTTCTTCCCGACCGGCGACGAGACCCTGGACCCGACCCGGCTGGTGATGCTCCCGCTGCGCCCCCGTCCGCTGGTCCGGGCGCTGCTCGCGGCCTCCCTGGTCGGCATCGGCCCGCTGTTCACCCTGCTGGTCCTGGCGGGCTGCACGCTGTCGCTGGCCGACGGCGCAGCCGGGTACGTCGTCTCCGTCCTCGCCGTGGCCCTCGCCCTGCTCGTCTGCGTGGCCCTGGCACGTGCCGTCGCCACGGCCAACGTGCGGCTGCTGACCAGCAGGAAGGGCCGCGACCTGGCCGTGCTGAGCGGGCTGGTGATCGCCATCGGGGCGCAGCTGGTCAACTTCGGGGCGCGGCAGCTGGGTTCGGCCGGGCTCGGCCAGCTGCAGCCGGTCGCGGACGTGCTCTCCTGGGTGCCGCCGGCATCGGCGGTGGCGGCGGTGCACGCGGCGAGCCAGGGCTCGTACGGCGTCGCGGCCGCCCAACTCGCCGTCACCGCAGTCGGGTTGGCGGCGCTGATCGCCGTGTGGGCGCGGACCCTGACCCGGCTGATGACCGCGCCCGACGCCTCCACACTGCAGCCGGTCGACGCCGGGAGCCGCGGCCGCTCGGCCGCCGGACTCGGCCGCCTGCTGCCGCGGGGCCGCACGGGCACGGTCATGGAACGCAGCCTGCGCTACATCTGGCGCGACCCGAAGACCAAGGCCGCCTGGGTGACCTCGCTGGCGATCGGGCTGATCGTGCCGGTGCTCAACGCGGTGCAGGGCACCGGATCGATCTACTTCGCGTGCTTCGCCGCCGGGATGCTCGGCATCCAGATGTACAACCAGTTCGGGCAGGACACCTCCGCGTTCTGGATGGTGGCCATGACCGTCTCCTCCCCCCGGGACGCGTACGAGGAACTGCGCGGCCGCGCCCTGGCCCTGCTGCTGATCACCCTCCCCTACGCCGCGCTCGTGACGGTGGTGACGACGGCCCTGCTCGGCGCCTGGCCCCGGCTGCCGGAGGTGCTCGGGCTGTCCTTCGCCCTGCTCGGGGCGATGCTCGCGACCGGCGCCTGGACCTCGGCCCGCTTCCCCTACTCCATCCCCCAGGAGGGCCACAAGAACGTCGTCCCCGGCCAGGCGGGCCTCGCCTGGATCTCGATCTTCGGCGGCATGGTCTCGGCGGCCCTGCTCTGCTCCCCCGTCCTCGCCCTCACCATCTGGCTCCATGTGAGCGCGGGCGGGGAGGACTGGCAGTGGGTGCTGCTGCCGGCGGGGGCGGCGTACGGCGCGGGGCTCACCCTGGGGGGCCTGCGCCTGGCAGCTCCGAGAACTGCGGCACGGCTCCCGGAGATCCTGGCGGCTGTGAGCAAGGGTTAGAGGATTGCAGTCCCCTGGGAGGCGCCGGGACCTGCAGCTCCCCAGGGGCGCGGGGCTGTGTCTGATATGCGGCTCCGCCGCGTGGGCGCGATCAGCCACGAAGGACCCGCACTCGCCGACGAAAGCCCAACCCAGCAGACGAAACCGCGCCCTCAAACCCCGAGCACCCGATCAAGAAACGGCGAGACAGCCCCACGCCAGGCCGCCGGCAGGTCGTAGTGCGCAAGATGCCCGGCATCGGAGACCTCCGCGTACTCCCCGGCCGGCAGCACCCGCACCATCTCCTGCGCCTCCGCCCGCCCCAGCTCCCCGTCCACCCCACGCACCACCAGCGTCGGGCACCGGACCTGGGCCAGCTCCTCCCAGTGCGCGTCGTACACCCAGGTCTCCCGGGACCTGAGCATCTGCTCCGGCTCGAACACCGGCCGCCAGCCGTCGGGGCGCTCGTGCATCACCTCGGCGTAGAACTCCCCGCGTGCCGGATTCGGCCGCTCCACCCAGGGATCGTCCTCACCGAACCACTTGCGCACGTCGGCCAGCGTGGCGAAGGGGACCGGCCAGGCCCTGAACCACGCCGCCCACTCCCGCTGCGAGGCCGCCCCCAGGGCGGAGGCCCGCATGTCGCAGATGATCAGGCCCCGGACCAGTTCGGGGCGCTTCGCGGCGAGCTGCCAGGCGGTCAGCGCGCCCATGGCGTGTCCGACGAGGAGCGCGGGGGCGAGGCCGAGCTGTTCCAGGGCGGCCTCGGCGTCCTCGACATAGGCCTCGCGGGTGTAGGCGGCCTGCGGGGGCTTCTCGCTCTGGCCGTGTCCGCGCTGGTCGAGGGCCACGGCACGGTGGCGCGCGGCGAGCCAGCGGGCGGTGGAGGCCCAGTGGGAGGCACGGCCCATCAGGCCGTGAAGTAACAGCACGCCCGGGGCGCCGGGCGCGGTGTCCGCCCGGCCGTTCACCCGATCGCCCGCCGGGTCGAGTCCCGTCTTGGGAGGGTCGGCGAACTCCCAGGCGGCCAGGCGCACCCCACCCGCTCCCGTCACGTCGATACGCCGTGCCATGGGCCTGGCACCCCCCAGCTCCGCCTGCCTCGTACCGGTGTACTGCCGTACTCGCTCGTACTCGCTGCTGTCGCTGACGTGCTTGTCGTCGTGCTCGTCGTGCTTGTCCTGCCGCCGCAGACTATCGAATGCCCATTCGAAAAATCCGTCTCTGCGGACAACACCCCTCATTCGAGTGACCCCCCTCAAGGAATGATCGCCGCCATCGAGGGGATCTCTTCTGGCGGGAGGCGGACCGCTCGGGGAAAAACGGTCCGAGGGGGATGACCCTGGGAGCTCGGGGCTCCGGGTCATCACAGGGGAGGACAGGCCCCGGCGCCACAAGGCGCCGGGGCCCTCTCATGCTCAGCGCTTGGCGACGAACACATGCGAGGCGACGTCCGCCTCCAGCTCGGCCGCCTCGCCACCGCTGCCCACCAGCACACCGCCGGCCGACTCCGTCACGCTCACCACGGAACCGGGCTGCACACCCGCGCGCCGCAGCGTGTACATCAGCTGCGCGTCCGTCTGGATCGGCTCGCCGATACGGCGGACGACGACCGTCTTGCCGTCCGTGCCCGCGTCCAGATCCGCCAGCGAGACCATGCTCTCGTCCAGGAACGGGTCGGCGCCGTCCTTCTCGCCCAGCTCCTCCAGGCCCGGGATCGGGTTGCCGTACGGCGACTCGGTGGGGTGGCGCAGCAGTTCCAGCACGCGGCGCTCCACCGCCTCGCTCATCACGTGCTCCCAGCGGCAGGCCTCCGCGTGCACCTGCTCCCACTCCAGGCCGATCACGTCGACGAGCAGACACTCGGCCAGCCGGTGCTTGCGCATCACGCGCGTGGCGAGCCTGCGGCCCTCGTCGGTCAGCTCCAGGTGACGGTCGCTGGCGACGGAGACGAGCCCGTCGCGCTCCATGCGCGCCACCGTCTGGCTCACCGTCGGCCCGCTCTGGTCGAGCCGCTCCGCGATACGGGCGCGCATGGGCACGACGCCTTCCTCTTCCAGCTCGAGGATGGTGCGGAGATACATCTCCGTGGTGTCGATCAGTCCGGACATACGTGCCCCTCGATTACCTCTGCCGGCACCCCGGCGCGTGCGCTGGCCCTGTCACCAATTCTGCCGGATCCCACTGACAAGCGGGGGCCGCGCGGGAAACGGGGGCAGCCGAGAGGCTGCGGCCGTCGACCGGTGCGGGTCCGCGGGTGGCGGATGTGTCCAATCTTGTGGGACCAATCTTGCGGGAACAGGATGTGTGCTGGGTCACGTTCCAGTTGAATGAAGGCCACTGAGCGAACCGTGCGCCGCAAGCGCGCCGACGCAGTCTCCAGGGGGTCCAGGTGAGTGCTTCCCGGCGGAGTGGGACCACCGACGAACTGGGGCCGGACGAGCCCGGTGAGTCAGGCGGATCCGATCTGCTCGCCGCGCTGCTCGACGGCATGGACGCGGCCCTGTGCGCGTTCGACGCCGACGGCGTCGTCACGCACTGGAACCGGGAGGCCGAGCGGATCCTCGGCTGGACGGCCGCCGAGGCGGTCGGACGGCAGGGGTTCGCCGGATGGGCGGTACGCAGCGCCGACGCCGAGGAGGTGCAGGCCCGGCTGATGTCGGCGATGCACGCCCCCGGACGGCAGGTGCACGAGTTCGCGCTGGTCACGAAGGACGGCGGGCGAGTCCTCGTGCGGACCCAGTCCGCCGCCGTGCGCGGGCCCGACGGAAAGCCCGCCGGGGTGTACTGCGCGTTCAGCGAGGTCCACGCGCAGATCGATCTGGAGCGGTCGATCGCGCTGAGCGAGGCGCTGTTCGAGGACGCCGCCTGGGGAGTCGTCCTCATCGACGCCGACCTGCGGCCCGCCGTCGTCAACGCACACGCGGCCCGTGCGCTCGGCATCGGACGTACCTCCGCGCTCGGCCGGCCGCTCGGCGAGCTGCTCGCGCAGGGCGTGGAGGAGCTGGAGGCCGCGCTCACCCATGTGCTGGCCGAGGGCGCGCCGCCCGCGCCCGCCGAGATGTGGGTGACCGTGCGCACCCAGGGGAGCGAGAAGCGGCGCTGCTGGCGCAGCGGTTTCGTACGGCTGGCCTCGCCGCTCGCGGAGGAACCGGTACCGCTCGGCGTCGGCTGGCTGTTCCAGGACGTCACCGAGGCCAAGCAGGGCGAGCAGGAGGCGGCCCTGCTGCGCTTTCGCACCAACCAGCTGCACCGGGCCGCGCGTGCCGCCGCCGAGTGCGAGGACCCGGCCGAGGCGGCCATCGTCCACCTGGACTTCGCCCTCGCCGGCTTCGCCGACCACGCGTTGATCGACCGCGCGGTGCCTTCCCCGCGCTCGGGCGGTTCGCAGGGTTCGGAGGACGGGGAGGCGGCCGTACGGCTGGTACGGCTCGCCGCGACGCCCGCCGGAGCGCCGGGACCGAGCCTGCTGACCGGCGCGGCCGGGCTGCCCGTGCGCTACGAGCCGGGCCATCCGGCGCTGCAGTGCGTGGAGCGGTCCGGGGTCGTGCGCGCGGACGCCGGGCCGGTCCCGGCGCAGCGGGCGCAGGAGTGGGCACTGGCCCGGCAGTGGCCCGGCGACGCGGTGCACGCCCTGTGCGCGGTGCTGCGCAGCCGGGGGCGGACGCTGGGCGTGGTGACCTTCCTGCGCGGCTCCGGCCGCAGCCGCTTCGAGCGGTCCGACACGGCCTACGCGGAGGACGTGGCGGTCCGCATCGCGGCGGCGCTGGACCTGGCGGGCGCGGTGGCGCAGAAGTAGGCGTTCCGGGAGGCCTACGGGTGGCTCCCGGTGATTCCCGGGTGGTCTCTCAGCGCCGGTAGAAGATCCGGTCACCGTACTCCCGCATCACCCGGCCGTTCCACTCGTGGCCGCCGTCGACGTTGCCGGAGCGCAGGAGCGGGGGTTCGATGCCCCGGTCGGCGAGGGCGGCGGCGGCGGTCGCCATGACGGCCTGCATCAGGGCAGTGGTGACGACCGTGGAGGCGGGGGCGAAGGGCGCCGGAATGGTGTCCAGGGTGAGCTCCGCGTCACCGACGCCGATCTTCGAGTCCAGGACGATGTCGCAGTGGTCCTTCAGGAAGGTGCCGGAGGCGTGCCGGGAGGTGGTCTGCGCGGCGTACGCGACCGAGGTGACGCCGATGACCTTCACGCCGAGGGCGCGGGCGTTCTGGGCCATCTCCACGGGCAGGGCGTTGCGGCCGGAGAGGGAGATGATCACCAGGGCGTCGCCGGAGCGGACCGGTGAGGTGTCCAGGACGGCACTCGCGAGGCCGTCGACGCGTTCGAGGGCGGAGCCGAGGGTGGCCGGGGTGACGTCGACGCCGACGACGCCGGGGACGGCGAGCAGGTTCATCAGGGCGAGTCCGCCGGCGCGGTAGACGACGTCCTGGGCGGCCAGCGAGGAGTGCCCGGCGCCGAAGGCGAACAGCCGGCCGCCGGCGGCGACGGTGTCGGCGAGCAGGGTGCCGGCCGCGGCGATCGACTCGGCCTCCTCCTCACGGACCCGTCGCAACAGGCCGATCGCGGCGTCGAAGAACAGGTCGGCAGGCGTGCCGTCGCTCATGCGGTGCCCCTTCGCAGCGTCTGTGTCGCGGATCACCGTGCGGTCTGGACCAGTGCGGTGTCAATACGGCCGTTCACGGCTGCTCCGGCGGGGCGACGGCACGGATTTCCGACGCGGCCGGAAGCCCCTCCGTCAGGATCTCCGAAAAACAGTTGAGCTCTCCCCGGCCGCTTCCTAGGCTGTGACTCAAGCAGAAGGGAGGTGATCGGGTAAATGAGTGAAACCCGGACGCGCGAGGTGGCTGCGGGCTAGCGGCTCGCCACCACACCCAGTGCGGTGCCGGACCAGCGTGTGTGCGAAACACGCAGCCGGCCGAATCCAACGCAGTCACCCGACCCGCGGGCTGCCGGTACGTCCGGCCGGCTCCTCCTCGAGGAACCCAGCCCGCGGGTCGTCTGCGTTTGCGGGCCGCCTTCAGGGGGCCAGGCGCTCGACCTTCCAGGTGCCGTCCGGCCGGGCGACGTAGCGCAGGCGGTCGTGGAGGCGGTTCACGCGGCCCTGCCAGAACTCGATGGTCTCCGGGGTGATGCGGAAGCCGCCCCAGTGCGGGGGGACCGGGACCTGTTCGTCCTCGGGGTAGCGGGCCTGGAGTTCGGCGTAGGCGGTGTCCAGTTCGGCGCGGGAGGCGATCACCGTGGACTGGGCGCTGGCCCAGGCGCCGAGCTGGGAGCCGTGCGGGCGGGTGCGGAAGTAGGCGGCGGTCTCGTCGCGGCCGGTGCGGTGGGCGGTGCCGGTGACGATGACCTGGCGGGCCAGCGGGTGCCAGGGGAAGAGCAGCGCGATGTGCGGGTTCTCCGCGAGGTCGCGGGCCTTGCGGGAGTCGTAGTTGGTGTAGAAGACGAAGCCCTCGGTGTCGAACTGCTTCATCAGGACCGTGCGCGAGCTGGGGCGGCCTGCTGCGTCCGCCGTGGAGACGACCATCGCGTTGGGCTCGTAGACGGTGCCGTGCAGCGCCGCCCGGGCGGCGTCCTCGAACCAGCGGGCGAACTGGTCCATGGGGTGGGTGGCGAGGTTCTGTTCGGCGAGGCCTTCCGCCCGGTACTGCTTGCGCATGGCGGCGGGATCGAGGGCGGGGTCCAGGAGCGGGTCGCGGTCGGTCACGCGGTCATCCTGCCGTATCGAACGCCACTGGCACTCAGTGTCGTACGGACTCCCCAAGTCTGGCACCGGGGGTTATCGTGCTGGTCCCCCTTGCGGTTTGGGTGACCACGGGCTGAACGGGGCATCACCGGGGTGACCACCGCCGATCACATCACGAGGAGCCGCCTGATGTCCGATTTCGTACCCGGGCTCGAGGGAGTCGTAGCGTTCGAGACGGAGATCGCCGAGCCGGACAAGGAAGGCGGCGCCCTGCGGTACCGGGGCGTCGACATCGAGGATCTGGTCGGTCATGTCTCGTTCGGGAATGTGTGGGGGCTGCTGGTCGACGGGGCGTTCAATCCGGGTCTGCCGCCCGCCGAGCCGTTTCCGATCCCGGTGCACTCCGGTGACATCCGCGTGGACGTGCAGTCGGCGCTCGCCATGCTGGCCCCGGTGTGGGGGCTGAAACCGCTGCTCGACATCGACGAGCACCAGGCGCGGGAGGATCTGGCGCGGGCCGCCGTGATGGCGCTGTCGTACGTCGCCCAGTCGGCGCGCGGGCAGACGCTGCCGATGGTGCCGCAGCGGGAGATCGACAAGGCGACGTCGGTCGTGGAGCGGTTCATGATCCGCTGGCGGGGTGAGCCGGATCCCCGGCATGTCGCCGCCGTGGACGCCTACTGGACGTCCGCGGCCGAGCACGGGATGAATGCCTCGACCTTCACCGCGCGGGTCATCGCCTCGACCGGGGCCGATGTCGCCGCGGCGCTGTCGGGGGCGGTCGGGGCGATGTCGGGGCCGCTGCACGGGGGTGCGCCCTCGCGTGTGCTCGGGATGATCGAGGAGATCGAGCGGACGGGGGATGCGGAGGCGTACGTCCGGCAGACCCTGGACCGGGGTGAGCGGCTGATGGGGTTCGGGCACCGGGTGTACCGGGCCGAGGATCCGCGGGCGCGGGTGCTGCGGCGTACGGCGCGGGAACTGGGTGCTCCGCGGTTCGAGGTCGCCGAGGCCCTGGAGAAGGCGGCGCTGGAGGAGTTGCACAACCGTCGGCCGGATCGGGTGCTGGCCACCAACGTGGAGTTCTGGGCCGCGATCATGCTGGACTTCGCCGAGGTGCCGGCGCACATGTTCACGTCGATGTTCACGTGCGCCCGCACCGCCGGGTGGTCGGCGCACATCCTGGAGCAGAAGCGGACGGGGAGGCTGGTGCGGCCCTCGGCCCGGTATGTGGGCCCCGGGCCGCGTCGGCCGGAGGACATCGAGGGGTACGGGGAGATCGCCCACTGAGGGGGAGACAGCCCCGCGCCCCTGAAAATCGGGCCCTCCGGGCCCTGGTTTTCATGCGGCCGCAAGCAGACCCGCATGGTGCCGTTCCGCGACCAGCGGATGCGCCCTCAGCTTGCCCTTGAGTTCGTTGTAGCCGTACTCGGCGTACAGGGGGTTGGCCGGGTCGGTGGTGATGCCCGGGGCCTTCGACGCGTGCGGGAACGGCAGGGGTTCGACCCTGGCGTCCAGGCGGGGGTTGTAGAAGAACGGGACGGAGAAGCGTTCCGTGGCTCCGGGCGGGCTGACCACGCGGTGGTTGGTGGCGAGGAGGTAGCCGTTGGTGGCGACTTCCAGGAGTTCGCCGAGGTTGACGACGAAGGCGCCGTCGAGGGGCGGGACTTCGTGGAAGAGGCCGTCCTCGCGCTGGACCTGGAGGCCGCCGACGGTGTCCTGCAGGAGCAGGGTCAGGAAGCCGTAGTCCTTGTGGGCGCCCACGCCCTGGTCGGTGCCGTCGCCCGCGCTGCCGGGGTAGCGGACGAGCTTGAGGTGCGGGTGGGCACGGTCGCCGAAGATCGGGTCGTAGAAACCGGCGGGGGCGCCGATGGCGGCGAGGAGTTCGTGCAGGAGGCGGTCCGCGACCGAGCTGAGCCTGTCGATCCAGGCCAGGACCGCGGTGCGCAGCTCGGGGAGGGCGGTGGGCCACTGGTTGGGGCCCTGGAGCCACCAGTACGGGGGTTCGCCGGGGGCGGGGACGCGGGCGGGGCGTTCGGCGCCTATGTCGAGCTGGTCGCGCCAGTCGCGGGCGCCGGCGGTGCGTTCGTCGCCGGTGCGGGTGTAGCCGCGGAAGTGCGGGGAGTTCACGTTGTCCAGGGCGAGCCGGTCGGCCTCGGGGAGGGCGAAGAAGGCGCGCATGGCGGTGAGCAGCGCGTCGGTCTCGGCCCGGGTCACGCCGTGTCCGACGAGCTGGAAGAAGCCCACGTCGTGGGCGGCGCTGTGCAGCTGGGCGTGGAGCAGGGCGCGGGCCTGGGGGCCGCGGCCGGCGGCCGACAGGTCGATGATGGGGAGCTGGTCGTACGACGGGGTCGTCGTGGAGTACGTCGAAGCGGTGTGCGTCGTCATGGGTGCGTCCACGGGGTGTGTGGGCCATGGGCAGGCCGCCGCGGGTGTGGGCGGCGTCGCCCCGGATGCCGTAAGAAGATGCCGTAAGAAGGCGGGAGAAAAGAGGCTGAATCAGGCCGAAGGCCGACAGCCCATGCTCGTGACGCGCACGTAGTCCACGTGGCGGCGGCGGACGAGCATCGGAAGCATGGGGCAAGGGTACTGCTCCGTGCCGGATGCGGGTGTGGCCCGTTTCACTCTCCGTCGGCTCAGCCGAGGGCCTGTTCGAGCAGGTCGGCCCACTGGGCGACGACGCGGGCGCGGCGGGCGGTGTCGTCGGTGAGGAGGTTGGCGAGGCCGAGGCCGCGGGCCATGTCGAGGAGGCCCTGGACGGTTTCGCGGACTCCGGGGCGGGTCTCGTCGGCGCCGAGGAGGTCGACGGCGATGCGGTGGGTCTCGCGGCCGACGCGGGCCTCCAGTTCGGTCACCCGGGTGCGCAGCTGGTCCTCGTTGGAGGCGGCGACCCACAGGTGCAGGGCGGCGCGGAAGAGGGGGCCGGTGTAGAGGTCGACGAGGGCGGCGACGACGGCGCGGCGGTCGGCGGGGCCGGCCGGGAAGAGCTCCCGGAGGGCGGTGGAGCGCTCTTCGGCGACGTATTCGACGGCGGCCGTGAACAGGTCCTCGCGGGTGGGGAAGTGGTGCTGGGCGGCGCCGCGGGAGACTCCGGCGCGTTCGGCGACGACGGCGACGGTGGAGCCTGCCCAGCCGTGTTCGGCCAGGCAGGCCACGGCGGCCTCGAGGAGCCGCTGCCGGGTGGCCCGGCTGCGGTCCTGCTTGGGGGCGCGGTCGCGCTCCCTGGGCAGGCCGTCGCGTTGCGCCGTCGTGCTCATCCGGTCACACCACCCATGCCGCGTCCCGTCTTTCCAGGAAGGCCGTCATCCCCTCCCGGGCCTGGGCGGAGGAGAACAGCCGGGCCGAGAGCGCGGTCAGATCCGCCGCGTCCCGGTCGAATGTTTCCAGCACCCTAGCCGTGAGCAGCTGTTTCGTCTCGGCCAGGCCCTGGGGTGAGGAGCGGCGCAGGCCGTCGAGGATGGGGGCGAGGGCCTCGTCCACGTCGTCGCCGGTGACGGTGAGGAGTCCGACGTGCACGGCCTCGCGGGCGTCGAAGCGTTCTCCGGTGAGGAAGTATCGGGCGAGGGCGCGGGGGTCGGCGCGCGGGACCACGGGGAGGGAGATCACCGCGGGGGCGACGCCGATGCGGACCTCGGTGAAGGCGAAGGTGGCCTCGGCGGAGGCGGCGGCGATGTCGCAGGCGGCGAGGAGGCCGAGGCCGCCCGCGCGGACGTGGCCGGTGACCCGGGCGACGACGGGTTTGCGCAGTTCGAGGATCTGCCGGAGCAGGCCGGTGAGCGCGTCCGGGTACGGCGGGTCGCGCAGGTCGGCGCCGGCGCAGAAGGTGGAGCCGGTGTGGGTGAGGACGACGGCGCGGACGTCCGGGTCCTTGCCGCAGTCGGTGAGGGCGTCGGCGAGGTCGGAGACGAGGGCCACCGAGAGGGCGTTGCGGGTGTCGGTGGCGTCGAGGCTGAGGGTCTCGACGGCACGCGCGCGTGTGCGGCTGATCATTGTCACGGCAGCTCCCTCAGTTCCCGGCGCAGGATCTTGCCGGAGGCGGCGCGGGGGACGGTGTCGATGAAGGTGATCCGGCGGACCCGTTTGTAGGGTGCCACCCGTTCGGCGACGTACAACATGATCTCGTGTTCCGTCAGCTCCTCGGCGGCGTCGGGCCGGCGGACGACGAAGGCGTGCGGGACTTCGTTGCCGTCGTCGTCGTAGGAGCCGATGACGGCGGCGTCGGTTATGCCGGGGTGGGCGAGCAGCAGGGCCTCCAGTTCGGCGGGGGCCACCTGGAAGCCCTTGTACTTGATGAGTTCCTTCACCCGGTCCACGACGAACAGCCAGCCGTCCTCGTCGACGTGTCCGACGTCCCCGGTGTGCAGCCAGCCGTCGGTGTCGATCAGCGCGGCGGTGGCGTCGGGGCGGCCGAGGTAGCCCTTCATCACCTGGGGGCCGCGGATCAGGATCTCGCCGCGCTCGCCGGTGCCGAGGTCCTTGTCGGGGTCGTCCAGGGAGACGATGCGCATCTCGGTGCCGGCGATGAGCCTGCCGACGGTGCCGGCGGGGGCGTCGTGGAGCCGGTCGAGGGGGACGACGTGGGTGCCGGGGGACAGTTCGGTCATGCCGTAGGCCTGGCCGATCGGGGGCAGGCCGAGCCGCTGTGAGCAGGCGCGGGCGAGTGCGGCGTCCAGCGGGGCGGCGGCGCTGATGACGTACTTCAGGGAGGAGAGGTCGTAGCGGGCGACGGCCGGGTGCTTGGCGAGGGCGAGGACGATGGGCGGGGCGACGTACAGGCCGGTGATGCGGTGGGTCTCGATGGCCGCGAGGAAGGTCTCCAGGTCGAAGCGGGGCAGGACGACGACCGTGGCGCCCTTGCGCAGGGGCGCGTTCATCAGGGCGGTGAGCCCGTAGATGTGGAAGAAGGGCAGGACGGCCAGGATGCGGTCGCCGGGGGCGGTCGGTACGGCGGGCTCCAGCTGGGCGAGGTTGGTGGCGATCTGCCGGTGGGTGAGCATCACGCCTTTCGGCACGCCGGTGGTACCGGAGGAGTACGGCAGCGCGGCGATGTCCTCGGCCGGGTCGAAGGCGAGCTGCGGCTCGGGGGCGGCGGTGGCCTGCATGTCGATCAGGGAGCGGTGCCCGGACGCGCTGTCGCACACGAAGATCTCCCGTACGCCGCCCGCGAGTTCGGCGGCGCGGCGCGCGGTCCCCAGCAGCGGTGAGACGGTGACGATCCAGCGCGCGCCGCTGTCGCCGAGCTGTTTGGCGAACTCCTCGGGCGTGGCGAGCGGGTGCACGGTGGTGACGGAGGCACCCGCGCGCGTGGCGGCGTAGAAGGCGGTCGGGAAGGCGATGGTGTTGGGGCTGTGCAGGGCGAGGACGTCGCCCTTGCGGACGCCCGCGTCGGCGAGACCGGCGGCGACGCGCCGGTGGAACCGGTCCACCTGCTGGTACGTGAGCGTGGTGCCGTCCGTGCCGTCGATCAGGGCGGGGCGCTCGCCGAACTCGGCGGCGCGGCCCAGGACGGCCTCGTGGATGGGGAGTGCTACGGGCGGAACGTCTGCGTACTCGCTGCGGAACACGGTTCCTCCAGGCGGATGCGGCGGCCTAGTACGACTTGGGCAGACCGAGGCTCTGATGGGAGACGTAGTTGAGAATCATCTCCCGGCTCACCGGAGCAATACGAGCCACGCGTGCGGCCGTTATCAGCGAGGCGAGCCCGAACTCGCGGGTGAGCCCGTTGCCGCCGAGGGTGTGCACGGCCTGGTCGACGGCCTTCACGCAGGCCTCACCGGCGGCGTACTTGGCCATGTTGGCGGCCTCGCCCGCGCCGATGTCGTCACCGGCGTCGTAGAGGTGGGCCGCCTTCTGCATCATCAGCCGGGCCAGTTCCAGGTCGATGTGCGCCTGTGCCAGGGGGTGGGCGATGGCCTGGTGGGCGCCGATCGGGGACTTCCAGACGGTACGGTCGCGGGCGTACTCGATGGCCTTGGACAGGGCGTACCGGCCCATCCCGATGGCGAACGCGGCGGTCATGATCCGCTCGGGGTTCAGCCCGGCGAACAGTTGCAGCAGACCGGCGTCCTCGTCGCCGACGAGCGCGTCGGCGGGCAGCCGTACGTCGTCCAGGACCAGCTCGAACTGTTTCTCGGCGGCGGCCAGTTCCATGTCGATCGGCCGCTTCTGGAAGCCCTCTGCGTCCGTCGGGACGATGAACAGGCAGGGCTTGAGGCGTCCGGTGCGGGCGTCCTCGGTACGGCCGACGATCAGGACGGCGTCGGCCATGTCGACACCGGAGATGAAGACCTTGCGGCCGGTGAGGAGCCAGTCGGCGCCGTCGCGGCGGGCGGTGGTGGTGATGCGGTGGCTGTTGGAGCCGGCGTCGGGTTCGGTGATGCCGAAGGCCATGAGGCGGGTGCCGTCGGCGATGCCGGGGAGCCAGGTCTGTTTCTGGGCCTCTGTACCGAAGCGGGAGATGACCGTTCCGCAGATGGCCGGGGACACGACGAGCATGAGCAGGGGTGAGCCTGCGGCACCCAGTTCCTCGAGCACTATGGAGAGTTCGGTGATGCCGCCGCCTCCGCCGCCGTATCCCTCCGGCAGGTTGACGCCGAGGTAGCCGAGTTTTCCGGCCTCGGACCAGAGTTCGGTGGGGGGCTTTCCGGCGGCGACCGTCTGCACGAGGTAGTCGCGTCCGTAGCGTTTGCCGAGGGCGGCCACCGCCGAGCGGAGGGCTTTGTGCTCTTCGGTTTCGATGACGGGAGACATGAGGCTCCTAAGAAGAGGTTTCCTGCACTACGGCGAGCAACATTCCTGGTTCCACCTGCTGGCCGGTCCTGGCATGCAGCGCGGTCAGCGTTCCGGTGACCGGCGCCGAGATCCGGTGCTGCATCTTCATCGCCTCCAGCCATATGAGGCCCTGACCGGCCTGAACCGCTGCCCCCTCCGCCAGGCCCTCGGCGACGCGGACGACCGTGCCCGGCATCGGTGCGAGCAGGGAACCGGGGGCGAGCTGGGCGGCGGGGTCGGGGAAGCGGGGCAGGGCGGTGAGGCGGGTGGAGTCGACGTGCGCCTCGTCGCCGTACGCCGCCACCGTGAACCGGCGCTCCACGCCGTCCACCTCGAGTACGACCAGACGCGCGTCGGCGTGCACGACCCGCACCCCGTCGGCGGCCAGGCCCTGTCGGGTGTGCCGGTAGCGGACCTCGTGCTCCTCCCCCGCCACCGCGTACCGCTTCACCTGCGGCTGCGAGGGCAGGTTGCGCCAGCCGCCGAAGCGGGAGCGGCCGTGGGCGTCGGCGAGGGCGGCGGCGAGCACAACCAGAGGTGGTCGCGTAGCGACTCGCTTGAGGGTGGTGGTGGGAGACGGGCGGGCGTACGGGTCGGGGGCGGGCTCGGTCAGTGCGGGGAGGTGGCGGTCGTAGAAGCCGGTGTCCATGCGCCCGCTGGTGAACTCCTCGTGGCGCAGGGAGCGGACCAGCAGGTCGCGGTTGGTGACCGGGCCGTGGATCTCCGCGCCCTCCAGTGCTCCGGCGAGCCTGCGGATCGCCTCCGCGCGGGTGGGCGCGTGCGCGACGGCCTTGGCGAGCATCGGGTCGTAGTGGACGCCGATGGAGTCGCCGTCGGTGTAGCCGGTGTCCAGGCGGACGCCGGCCGGTACGGCGAGGTGGTGCAGGGTGCCGGTCTGCGGGGCCCAGTCGTGGGCGGGGTCCTCGGCGTACAGGCGGGCCTCGATCGCGTGGCCACGCGCGCGTGGCGGGTCCTTTTGGAGGGCGTGGCCCTCCGCGACGCGGATCTGTTCCGCGACCAGGTCGATGCCGAACACCTCCTCGGTGACGGGGTGTTCGACCTGGAGGCGGGTGTTCATCTCCAGGAAGTGCGCGCGGCCGCCGGCGACCAGGAACTCGACGGTGCCGGCGCCCTCGTAGGCGACAGCGCACACGGCCTGTACGGCCAGCGCGTACAGGTCCTGCGTGAGCTGCTCGGTGAGGCCGGGCGCCGGGGCCTCCTCGATGACCTTCTGGTGGCGGCGCTGGAGGGAGCAGTCGCGGGTGCCGAGGGTCCAGACGGTGCCGTGGCTGTCGGCGAGGATCTGCACCTCGACGTGGCGGCCGTGCTCCAGGTAGGGCTCGATGAAGACCTCGCCGTCGCCGAAGGCGCTCGCCGCCTCGGCGCGTGCGGCCTGCAGTGCGGCGCTCAGCTCCTCCAGGCGGCGCACGATCCGCATTCCCCGCCCCCCGCCGCCGGCGGCCGCTTTCACCAGCACCGGCAGGTCGGCCTCCGTGATCTGCGCCGCGTCGAGGGGCGCGAGACCCATCAGCTCCTTCGCGCGGGTCTTGGACGCCATCGCCTCGATGGCCTCCGGCGGCGGGCCGATCCAGGTCAGGCCGGCATCGAGGACGGCGCGGGCGAAGTCGGGGTTCTCGGAGAGGAAGCCGTAGCCGGGGTGCACCGCGTCCGCGCCGGCGGCCAGGGCCGCCTTCACGATCAGGTCGCCGCGCAGATACGTCTCGGCGGGCGCCGCGCCCGGCAGCCGTACCGCCGTGTCGGCCACGCGCGTGTGGAGCGCGTTGTCGTCGGCGTCCGAGTGCACGGCGACCGTCCGGATTCCCAACTCACGGCAGGTGCGGAAGATCCGGCAGGCGATCTCGCCCCGGTTGGCGACGAGCAGTGTCGTGATCACGTGATGCCTCACATCCGGAAGACGCCGAAGCCGCCGCGCGCGCCCTCGTAGGGCGCGGTGTGGAGGGCGGACAGGCACAGGCCGAGGACGGTACGGGTGTCGCGCGGGTCGATGACGCCGTCGTCGTACAGCCGCCCGGACAGGAACATCGGCAGCGACTCGGACTCGATCTGCTGCTCCACCATGGCGCGCAGCGCGGCGTCCGCGTCCTCGTCGTACGGCTGTCCCTTCGCCGCCGCCGACTGCCGGGCGACGATCGACAGCACGCCGGCGAGCTGCTGCGGACCCATGACGGCGGACTTGGCGCTCGGCCAGGCGAACAGGAACCGGGGGTCGTAGGCGCGCCCGCACATCCCGTAGTGCCCGGCGCCGTACGACGCCCCCATGAGCACGGACAGGTGCGGGACCCTGCTGTTGCTGACCGCGTTGATCATCATCGAGCCGTGCTTGATGATCCCGCCCTGCTCGTACTCCTTGCCGACCATGTAGCCGGTGGTGTTGTGCAGGAAGAGCAGCGGGATGTCGCGCTGGTTGGCGAGCTGGATGAACTGGGCGGCCTTCTGCGACTCCGCGCTGAACAACACCCCCTGCGCGTTGGCCAGGATGCCGACCGGGTAGCCGTGCAGGGCCGCCCAGCCGGTCACCAGACTGGTCCCGTACAGCGGCTTGAACTCGTCGAAGTCGGAGGCGTCGACGATCCGGGCGATGACCTCGCGCGGGTCGAAGGGGATCTTCAGATCGCCGGGGACGATGCCCAGCAGTTCCTCCGGGTCGTACGTGGGCGGCTCGGCGGGGCCGGGATCCGGGTACGCCTTGCGGTGGCCCAGCCGGGCCACCACGCGGCGGGCCTGGCGCAGGGCATCCGGCTCGTCGACGGCGAAGTAGTCGGCGAGGCCCGACACGCGCGCGTGCATCTCGGCGCCGCCCAGGGACTCGTCGTCGCTCTCCTCGCCGGTGGCCATCTTCACCAGCGGGGGTCCGCCGAGGAAGACCTTGGCCCGCTCCTTGACCATGATCACGTGGTCGGACATGCCGGGGATGTAGGCGCCGCCGGCGGTGGAGTTGCCGAAGACGACCGCGATGGTCGGGATCCCGGCGGCGGAGAGGCGGGTGAGGTCGCGGAAGATGGCGCCGCCCGGGATGAAGATCTCCTTCTGGGACGGCAGATCGGCCCCTCCCGACTCCACCAGGCTGATGCAGGGCAGCCGGTTGACGAGCGCGATGTCATTCGCCCGCAGCGCCTTCTTCAGGCTCCACGGGTTGCTCGCGCCGCCGCGCACGGTCGGGTCGTTGGCGGTGATCAGGCACTCCACGCCCTCGACCACGCCGATGCCGGTGACGAGCGAGGCGCCGACCGTGTAGTCACTCCCCCAGGCGGCCAGCGGGGACAGCTCCAGGAAGGGCGTGTCGGGGTCGAGGAGCAGCTCGATCCGCTCCCGCGCCAGCAACTTGCCGCGTTCACGGTGCCTTTGGACGTACTTCTCACCGCCGCCCGCGAGCGCCTTGGCGTGCTCGGCGTCCAGCTCGGCGAGCTTGGCGAGCATGGCCTCGCGGTGCGCGCGGTAGTCGGAACCAGCGGTGTCGAGGCTGGAGTTGATGACCGTCACAGCAGGGCCTCCGGGATGTCCAGGTGGCGGGAGCGCAGCCATTCACCGAGGGCCTTGGCCT
This sequence comes from Streptomyces sp. NPDC001093, assembly GCF_040298985.1. NCBI lineage: Bacteria > Bacillati > Actinomycetota > Actinomycetes > Kitasatosporales > Streptomycetaceae > Streptomyces > Streptomyces sp. NPDC001093. The sequence goes on from NZ_JBEPBF010000002.1 coordinate 65,437, forward strand.
GCGGGTCGAACCGGGCCTGCGCGGCGACGCCCGCGCCGAGGATGCCCTCGACGACGAAGTTGACCGCGCGGAGGTTCGGCAGCAGATGCCGGGTGACGGGCAGGTCCCGGCTCTCGGGGATCAGCTGCCGGAACCTTTCGGCGGTCAGCTCGTGCGCGAGCCACCGCCAGGCGTCGTCACTGCGGGCCCACACGCCGACGTTGGCGTTCCCGCCCTTGTCTCCGCTGCGGGCCCCGGCGACCAGGCCGAGGGGTGCGCGGCGGGTCGGCCCGGGCGGAAGGGGGCCGGGGAGCGGCGGGGCCGGTAGGTCGTCCAGGGGCTGAGTGTCCGGGGGGACCGGCACGGGGATACGGCGTCCGTCGTGGAGGACGGCCCTATGGTCGACGGCACCATGGGGGACGTACACATCCTCGAAGACCCCATAAGGCGAGCCCTTCCCCGGTGGGGAGAGCACATGGAAGCCCGGGTAGCTGGCCAGTGCCAGCTCCACGGCGGCCCCGCTCAGCGCCCGTCCGACGACCCGCTCGTCCGGGTCCCGGACGACGAGCCGCAGCAGGGCGCTCGCGGTCTCCTCGGTCTCGGCGTCGGCCCGGTCGGTACGCACGAGTTCCCAGCGGACCTCGGCGGGCGGCGACTTGGCGAGCGCGTCGGAGAGCTGCGCCCGCACCAGCTCGGCCTTGGCCTCGATGTCGAGTCCGGTGAGGACGAAGACGACCTCGTTGCGGAAACCGCCGAGCCGGTTGAGCCCGACTTTCAGGGCCGGCGGTGGTGCCTCGCCGCGCACGCCCTCGATCCGCACCCGGTCCGGCCCGTCCTGGCTCAGCCGTACGGTGTCCAGCCGGGCGGTGACATCGGGCCCGGCGTACCGGCCGCCACCGGTCTCGTACAGCAGCTGCGCGGTGACCGTGCCGACGTCGACCAGGCCGCCGGTGCCGGGGTGCTTGGTGATGACGCTGCTGCCGTCGGCGTGGATCTCGGCGAGCGGGAAGCCGGGCCGGCGTATGTCCCCCTCCCGGAAGAACGCGTAGTTCCCGCCGGTGGCCTGCGTCCCGCACTCCAGCACGTGTCCGGCGACGACGGCGCCCGCGAGCCGGTCGTGGTCCGTGGGGCCCCAGCCGAAGTGGGCGGCGGCGGGCCCGGTGACAAGTGCCGCGTCGGTCACCCGCCCGGTGACGACGACGTCCGCGCCGGCCCGCAGACACTCGGCGATGCCGAAGCCGCCGAGGTAGGCGTGGGCGGCGAGGGCGCCGGGGTGGGAGGCGGTGAGGTCGTCGCCCTCGACGTGGGCGACGCGGACCGGGATGCCGAGGCGGTCGGCCAACTCCCGTACGGCGTCGGCGAGTCCGGCAGGATTGAGCCCGCCCGCGTTGGTGACGATCTTCACCCCGCGCTCGTGGGCGAGGCCGAGGCAGTCCTCCAGCCGGCGCGGGAAGGTGCGGGCGTAACCGGCGCCGGGGTCCTTCAGCCGGTCGCGGGCGAGGATCAGCATGGTGAGCTCGGCGAGGTAGTCGCCGGTGAGGACGTCGACCTCGCCGCCGGTGAGCATCTCGCGCAGGGCGCCCGCGCGGTCGCCGTAGAAGCCGGAGAAGTTGCCGATGCGCAGGCTGGTCACGCCGGGTCCTCCTTCGGCGGGCGGCCGCCGCCGGGCGGGCCCGCGAAGGCCTGGGCGATGTCCAGCCAGCGGTCGGCGTCCGGGCCGACGGCGGTCAGGGCGAGGTCGGCGCGGTGGGCGCGCTGGGTGACGAGGAGGCAGAAGTCGAGGGCGGGGCCGGTGACGCGCTGCGGGGCGGTCTCGGGGCCGTATGCCCACACCTCGCCCGTGGGTGAGGTGAGTTCGACGCGGAACTCCTCGGCGGGAGGGGTGAGCTGGTGGACGGTGTGGGCGAAGTCGCGGGTGCGGACCCCGAGCCGGGCCACATGCCTGAGCCGGTCGGTGGGGGTTCGGACCACACCCAGGGCGTCGGCGATGTCCAGGCTGTGCGCCCAGGTCTCCATGAGTCGGGCGGTGGCCATGGAGGCGGCCGACATGGGCGGGCCGTACCAGGGGAAACGGGCGCCGGGCGGGGAGTCGCGCAGGGCCCGGTCGAGGGCGGTGCGCCCCTCGCGCCAGGTCGACAGCAGCTCGGCGGGCGCGAGCCGGGCGCCCTCCTCAGCGCCCTCGTCCACGAAGGAGCCGGGGGCGGCGAGCGCCTTTTCGACCAGTACGTGGAAGGCGTCCGCGTCGGTGACGGCGAGCAGCGCCGAGCGGTCGGTCCAGGCGAGGTGGGCGATCTGGTGGGCGACGGTCCAGCCGGGCGCGGGGGTGGGCAGCGCCCACTGCTCGGGACTCAACTCGGCCACGAGCAGGTCGAGTTCGTCGCTCTCGGCACGCAGGTCGTCGATGACGGGCGTCGGGTCGGCCATGGGGGGAGCATGGCAGCGGCCACAGAAACAATCAAGCGTGCTTGCATGAATTTGGGCGGATGGTTTCCGGAGGGGTCGGGGGCCGCCCCCTCACACCGCTTCCACCGGCGGATACACCGGCTCCCAGCGCGCCGCGCGCACCGCCGCCTCGATGCCGTCGTCGTCCAGGTCGGCCCGGGCGACGCCGTCCGCCCTCGCCGCGCGGACCACGGCCACGGCGACCGCCTCCGACGTGCCGCGCAGATCGCGGATGGGCGGGAGGACCGGCGCGTTCAGCCGGGCGGCGTCCGGGTCGGCGCCGGTCCGGCGGGCGACCGCGTCCGCCGCCGCGCGGAGCATGCGGTCGGTGACCCGGGAGGCGCGGGCGACGATCACGCCGAGGCCGAGACCGGGGAACACCAGGGCGTTGTTGGCCTGGCCGATCTCGTACGTCGTCCCGTCCCGCTCGACCGGCGCGAACGGGCTGCCCGTGGCCACCAGCGCCTTCCCGTCCGTCCAGTCGAGCAGGTCGGCGGGGGTGGCCTCGGCGAGGTCGGTGGGGTTGGACATGGGCAGGATGATGGGGCGTTCGGTGTGCCGGGCCATCTCGCGGACGAGCGCCTCGGTGAAGGCACCGCTCTGTCCGGAGGTGCCGATGAGGATGGTCGGCCGGACCCGCCGGACCACCTCGTCGAGGGGGATGCCGGGCAGGCTGTCGTCGCGCCGCCAGCCGTCGGCCTCGTCGGCCGGGCGGGCGTAGGGCTGCTGGAAGTCGCGCAGCTTGTCGCCCTGGTCGGCGGTGAGCAGCCCGTACCGGTCGACGCACCAGAAACGGGCGGTGGCCTCGGCCGGGGACAGCCCCTCGGCGATCAGGGCGTCGCGCAGCTGGTCGGCGACCCCGATACCGGCGGTGCCCGCGCCGAAGACGACGATCCGGTGCTGCGGCAGGGGCACACCGACGGCACGTACGCCGGACACGACGGCGGCGAGGTTGACGGCACCCGTGCCCTGGATGTCGTCGTTGAAGGTGCACACCTGATCGCGGTAGCGGTCGAGGATGCGACGGGCGTTGGCGGTGCCGAAGTCCTCCCAGTGCAGCAGGGCGTTCGGGAAGAGCTTGGTGGCGGTGGTGACGTAGGCGTCGATGAAGGCGTCGTACGTCTCACGGTCGGCGCGGGGGTGCCGGTTGCCGAGGTAGAGGGGGTTGTCGAGGAGTTCCTCGCGGTTGGTGCCGACGTCGAGCATGACCGGCAGGGTGCGGCGCGGGTCGATGCCGGCGGCGGCGGTGTAGACGGCGAGTTTGCCCACGGCGATGTCGATGCCGCCGACGCCCCAGTCGCCGATGCCGAGGATGCCCTCGCCGTCGGTGGCCACGATCAGGTCGACGTCGTCGGCGCCGCGGCCGCTCGCGCGCAGGGAGCGCTCGATGTCGCCGGGGGCGTCCACGGAGAGGTAGATGCCGCGCGGGCGGCGGTACTCGTTGCTGTAGCGGCGGATGGCCGTGCCCACGGTCGGCGTGTAGACGATGGGCAGCATCTCTTCGAGGTGGTCGCCGACGAGACGGTAGAACAGCGTCTCGTTACGGTCGTGCAGGGCGGTGAGATTGACGTTCTTCGCCAGGTCGGTGGGCTGTTCCCGGTACTGGGCGTAGGCGCGTTCGACCTGTTCGTCCTGGGTGAGCACATGGGGCGGTACCAGTCCGACGAGATCCAGGGCCCGCCGCTCGGCCTCGGTGAACGCCGTACCGCGGTTGATCCGGGGGTCGGCGAGTACGGCACGGCCACGGGCGGTGATCTTCAGCGGGCGGGGGCTGGTGTCGCTGTTGCCGGTCACACCGTCCACTTTTACACAAACCCCACTCCGGTGCGCGCATGGACGACTACTCCTCGTCACCGGACGACCGGGAGCCGGATGACGCCGGGAAGGCCCGTCAGGCCTCCGGGGCCGGTGCCACCTTGACCTTGCCCTGGCCCACCTGGGTGCGGACCGCGCCGATGCTCGCCGCGATGACCAGGGCGATCGCGGCGGCCTCCGTCAGGGACAGGGACTGGCCGAGGATCAGGAAGCCGGCCGTCGCGGCGATCGCCGGTTCGAGGCTCATCAGGATCGCGAAGGTGGAGGCGGGCAGGCGGCGCAGGGCCAGGAGTTCGAGGGTGTAGGGCAGGACGGAGGAGAGCAGGGCGATCGCCGAGCCGAGGGCCAGGATGGTGGGGTTCAGCAGGCGGGTGCCTGCCGAGGCGATGCCGATCGGGAGGAAGAGGAGGGCCGCCACCGCCATGGCCAGGGCGAGGCCGTCCGCCTGGGGGAAGCGGCGGCCCGTGCGGGCGCTGAAGAGTATGTAGACCGCCCACATGGCGCCGGCGCCCAGGGCGAAGGCGACACCTATGGGGTCGAGGTCGCTGAAGCCTCCGCCGCCCAGCAGGAAGACGCCGAGCAGGGCCAGGCCCGCCCACAGCGCGTTGACCGCGCGGCGGGAGGCCAGGACCGAGAGGGTCAGGGGGCCGAGGACCTCCAGGGTGACCGCCGGGCCCAGCGGGATACGGGCGACCGCCTCGTAGAAGAGGCCGTTCATCGCGCCCATGGCGATGCCGAACGCGATCACCGTGCCCCAGTCGGTGCGGGAGTGACCGCGCAGCCGGGGGCGGCAGACGAGGAGGAGGACCACGGCCGCCGCGAGGAGGCGGAGGGTGACGACGCCCGGCGCGCCGGCCCTCGGGATCAGGGTCACCGCCAGGGCGCCGCCGAACTGGACCGAGATGGCGCCGGCCAGCACCAGGCCCACCGGGCCGAGCGAACCGAGACGGCGCTGCCTTCCGGTGGGAGTGACCGGTGTCGGCGCTGCGGTGCTGGGGGTGACGGTCACGGGCGGTCCTGTGCTTGATCGGGTTCGTTCATCTGGATGCACCAATGAGTCCAGGGTAATGGACTTTGACAGGTGCGTGAACCCTTTAAGGAACTGTCCCGGATGCTGGAAGTCAGATGCCCGGCCACGCCTCCTCGTCACGGAAGAGGGGGCGGCCGTCAGGGAGGGTGGTGGGGAGGGGAGCGGGGAGGGCGGAGGGGGTGGGGGCGGCGGTGTAGGGGGTGTAGCCGTACTGCTGCTGGTACGCCGGCGCGTGCTCGTACGCCGGCGCCGGCGTCCGCTGTTCCTCCCACAGCGGCATGCGCAGCTCGCCGGTGTCCATCACCGCGTTGTTCTGCGAGCGGTGCAGCCGGGCGTACGCCCCGCCCCGGGCGAGGAGTTCGTCATGGCGACCGGTCTCCACGATATGGCCCCGGTCGACCACCAGGATGCGGTCGGCGTCGGGTGCGAGGTTGAGGTCGTGGGTGATCATGATGGTCGTACGGCCGGCCATCAGGCGGCGCAGGGGTTTGACGACGCGGCGGGCGGCCATCGCGTCCAGACCCGTCGTCGGCTCGTCCAGGACCAGGACGGGGGCGTCGCGCAGGATGGCGCGGGCGATGGCCAGGCGCTGGAGCTGGCCGCCGGACAGGCGGGCCGAGTTGGGGTCGACCCGGGTGTCGTACCCGTCGGGCAGCCGCGAGATGAACTCGTGCGCGTCGGCCGTCCTGGCCGCCTCCTCGATGGCCTGGTCGCTGGCGCCGGGCCGGCCGCAGGCTATGTTGGCGCGCACCGTGTCGTGCAGCACCAGGGTCTCCTGGGGCAGCAGTGTGACGTACGCACGCAGATGGGCCAGGGGGAAGTCCCGGAGCGGCGTGCCGTCCAGGAGGACGTCTCCGGAGTCCGGGTCGTAGAAGCGCAGCAGGAGCTTGGAGACCGTGGACTTGCCGGCGCCGCTCGGGCCCGTGACGATCACCAGCTCGCCGGGGCTGACCGTGAAGGAGAGGTCTTCGAGGGCGGGCTTCCCGGCACCGGGGTAGTGGAAGGTCACGTCCCTGACCTCGACCGTGCCGTCCGGGCGGCCGGCGTCCGCGGGGCGCCGCGGGTCGGTGACCGAGGGGCGGACGTCCAGGATCTCGATGAGCCGCTCGGCGCCGGCCGTGGCGGCGGTGACGGTGAGGCCCAGCTGGGCGAGGCCCCGCACCGGTGGATAGAGGTAGCCGAGGAAGGCGGCGAAGGCGAGGAGCCGGCCGAGGGTCATCCGGCCGGTGGAGATCTCCCAGGCGCCGATGCCGATCACCGCGAGCACACACACCGTCTCGATGACCTGGACGAGCTGCTCGTAGGCCTCGTTCAGGCGGGTGGAGCGGACCGAGGCACGGAACCAGGCGTTCGCCTCCTCGCGCAGCCGTCGGCGTTCGGCGTCCCGGCGGTCGTAGGCCTGGGTGAGCACGATGTTGCCGAGGGACTCCTCCACCACGGAGGTGATCGCGCCGTCGGCGACCCGGCCCGCGCGGGAGACGTCCTTGATGGAACCGGAGAAGCGGCGCGCGGCCAGCCAGAACAGGGGCGCGAGGACGAAGGCGGCGGCGGCCAGGTCCCAGCGCAGCCAGAACGCGGCGGCCGCGTAGAAGAGGGCGGAGAAGGCGGACGAGGCGGCGCCGACCAGCCCGGACACGACCAACGTCTCGATCGCCTCGACGTCGGCGGTCAGCCGGGAGAGCAGATCGCCCTGGCGGTGGCGCTGGAAGAAGTGCGGCGGCAGCTGCTGGACATGGTCGAAGACGTGCTCGCGCAGCCGCATCACGAAGCGTTCGGTCACCCAGGCGGCGAGGGAGTTGCCGGTGTAGGCGACGACGGCGCCGGCCACCGCGATGCCCAGCCACTTGCCCGCCGGGCTCCAGAACGCGGCCGGCGAGCCCTTCTGCAGGGCGTGGTCGGTGAGGTCGCTGAACAGCAGGATGGCCTCGGTCTCGGCGAGCGCGGCGAGGACCGTGCACAGCCAGACCAGCAGCAGCCACTTTCGAAGGCCCTTGGTCAACGGCCAGAAACGACGGAATGCGGTACGGGCCGGAATGGACGGGGTGTCGTACTCGAATTCTTCACCCTCTTCATCCACAACTTCTTCCCTTCTGAATCACCGTCCCGAATAAAACAGAAAAGGGGCCGACGGTGCACCATCGACCCCTTTCAATTCACCGCTCGCTCAGCCGGTTCAGCGGTCCTGGCCGGGCAGCGGCTTGGGCAGCGGCTTCGGGCCGTGCTTCTTCCTGTGCTTCGGCGGGGGCGGGGGCGGCAGCTGCTTCTTCGGCTTCGGGGGCAGCGGGGCGAGCTTCTTCAGGCTCATTCCGACTCCTCATGTCGCACTGTACTTGCGGGTGCTGAATTCCGCGTCCGGAACCCGGCACCGAAGAACTTACACGCCTGTCGTCTGCCCGAACGGCAAAAATTGCAAAGGGGCGCTGTGAATCCCCTTGGAAATGCTGGGTGTTGCTTTGCAAAGCTGAGAGCGCCCCCAGCGCCGGGCCGTGCGGAGGTCAACCCTGCGCAGCACTCCGCCCGTCCTTCGGCCCCCATGCCGTCAGCACGTCCGTGTCCGTCGCCCGGGCGTACAGGAAGTAGTCGGCCCACTCGGCGATCTCCGGGTAGGCGCACTCCGCCGTGAGCCGGGCGACGGCCGCCGGTATGTCGTACGGCGTCACGCGCAGGTCGGTGCCGGGGCCCAGCAGACACCAGTGGGCGCCGGAGCGGCCGTAGGGCATGCCGACGCTGCCGGGGTTGACGACCAGACGGCCGTGGGCCAGACGGACGTAGGGCATGTGGGTGTGGCCGCAGACGACGGTGCCGATGCCGGGGTCGAGGCCGGTGAAGACCTCCGCCCAGCGGGCGGGGCGGGAGTCCACCAGCACCAGCTCCTCGTCGTCGCGCGGAGTGGCATGGCAGAACAGGACGGTGCCGAGGCCGCGGACGCGCAGGGTGAGCGTCCGCGGCAGGGCGGCGAGGAAGCCGATCTGGTCCTCGCGCAGGGCCCGGGCCGCGTACGGCCCGATGGGGTCGGGGATGTCCGTGCGCTCGCCGCGCCGGTACTCCACCAGCTCCCGGTCGGCGTTCCCCGCGAGCCACAGCACCCTCTCGCCCTGGTCCCGCAGCAGGTCCAGCACCTCGGCCGGCTGCGGACCCGCCGTTGTGTCGCCGGTCAGGACGATCCGGTCGGCCGCCGCCACCTCCGGTTCCGCCAGGACCGCCTCCAGGGCGGGCAGCACGCCGTGGATGTCGGACAGAACCGCCACCCTGCCGTATTCCTCGGTCACTTCGAGCCCCCGTTTCCTCAGTCACCCCGCGCCCCCGGTCTCCTGTTCCAGCGCCTCCGCCAGCACCTCCGCCAGATGGCGGCCCCGTACCCCGGCCAGCTGGTCCAGCTGGGTGCGGCAGGAGAAGCCGTCGGCCAGGATCACCGTCCGCTCGGGGGCCGCACGGACCGACGGCAGGAGCTGTTCCTCCGCGCAGGCTCTCGACACCTCGAAGTGGCCTTTCTCGAAACCGAAGTTGCCCGCGAGGCCGCAGCAGCCGCCGCTGAGCTCGCCGGTGAGACCCGCGGCCTCGCGCAGCCGGCGGTCGGGGGTGTCGCCGAGCACCGCGTGCTGGTGGCAGTGGGTCTGGCCGGCGACCGGGCGGTCCACCGCGGGCGGGGTCCAGTGCGGGGCGTGCCGCTGAAGGGCCTCGGCGAAGGTGACGACGGCGGAGGCGAGCCGGGCCGCGCGCGGGTCGTCATGGAGCAGCTCGGGCAGGTCGGTGCGCAGGGCCGCGGCACAGCTCGGTTCCAGCACGACGACCGGCGCCCCGGCCCGCAGCACCGGCTCCATCAGGTCCAGCGTGCGCCGCAGGACCGTGCGGGCGCGGTCGAGCTGGCCCGTGGAGAGATAGGTGAGGCCACAGCAGACCCGGGCCCGGCGGGCGGTGAGCAGCGCGGCGGCCGACCTGGTCAGGCCGTCGCCGATCCGGCCCTCACCGATCCTCCCCCGGCGCGGCAGCAGCGTCGGCGGCAGGGCCACCCGCAGTCCGGCGGCCTCCAGCACCCGGACGGCGGCCCGGCCGACGTCCGGTGACAGATGCTCGGTGAAGGTGTCCGGCCAGAGCACGACCAGGTCTCCCGGACCGGAGCTCCCCGGCACCGGCTCCCCGGTGCCGCCGTGGGCGGGCTTCCTGCCGCGCCACCAGCCGCTGAACGTCCGCGTCGCCAGCCGGGGAATCTTCCGCTCGGCCGCGATCCCACCCAGACGCTTGCCCACCCGGGCCAACGGCCGCACCGAGGCGAGGGCGTTGAGCAGCGGGGCCGTGCGAGTGGCGGCGACCCAGCGCAGCCACTGCGGCAGCCGGCCCATGCTGAGGTGCGCGGCGGGGCGGCGGCGGCCGGCGTAGTGGTGGTGCAGGAACTCGGCCTTGTAGGTGGCCATGTCGACGCCGACCGGGCAGTCGGAGCGGCAGCCCTTGCAGGACAGGCACAGGTCGAGGGCGTCACGGACCTCCGTCGAACGCCAGCCGTCGGTGACCAGTTCGCCGGCCAGCATCTCGTGCAGCAGCCGGGCCCGGCCGCGTGTGGAGTGCTCCTCCTCACCGGTCGCCCGGAAGGACGGGCACATCACGGCGGGGCCGGACGCCGTGGTCGTACGGCACTTGGCGACGCCGACGCAGCGGCGGACGGCGGCGCGGAAGTCGCCTTCGTCGGCCGGGTAGCCGAAGGCCACGTCGACGGGCTTCGCCGGCAGGACGGAGAAGCGGAGGTTCTCGTCCAGCCGCGCCGGGCGGACCAGCATGCCGGGGTTGAGCAGGTCGTCGGGGTCCCAGACCGCCTTGGCCCGCTCGAAGAGCCGCACCGTCTCCGCGCCGTACATGCGCGGCAGCAGCTCCGCGCGGGCCTGGCCGTCGCCGTGCTCCCCGGACAGGGAGCCGCCGTGCCGCACCACCAGGTCGGCCAGTTCCTCGGAGAAGCGACGGAAGCGGCCGATGCCGGCCTCGGTGAGCAGGTCGAAGTCGATACGGACGTGGATGCAGCCGTCGCCGAAGTGGCCGTACGGTGTGCCGCGCAGGCCGTGTGCCGACAACAGGGCGCGGAAGTCCCGCAGATAGGCGCCGAGCCTGGCGGGCGGCACCGCGCAGTCCTCCCAGCCGGGCCAGGCCTCACTGCCGTCGGGCATACGGGTGGCCGTGCCGCTCGCGTCCTCGCGGATGCGCCACAGGGTGCGCTGGGCGGCCGGGTCGGTCACCACCAGGGAGTCGGTCACGTCGGCCGCGCGGACCATGTCCTCGGCACGCGCGCGTGCCTCGGCCGCCGACTCCCCGCCGGTCTCCACGAACAGCCAGGCACCTCCCTTGGGCAGCCCGGCCGGCGCGCGCACCAGGTCGGCCGCCATGCCCTCGACCGTCAGCGGGCCGAACGGAAGGAGTCCGGCGGCGGCCTCGGCGGCGGCGCTCTCGTCGCCGTACGCCAGCACCGCCAGGGCACGCGCGCGTGGGGCCTGAACCAGCTGGACGACGGCCTCGGTGAGGATGCCGAGGGTGCCCTCGGAACCGCAGAAGGAGCGGGCGACATCGGCGCCCTTCTCGGGCAGCAGCGCGTCCAGCGCGTACCCGGAGATGCGGCGGGGCAGCTCCGGGAAGCCGGTGCGCAGCCGCGCCGGTTCACCCTCCGCCAGCTCGCGCAGCCCTTCCGGCGCGCCGGCCCAGCCCTGCCCGAGCCGCAGCCGGCGCCCGCGCGCGGTGATGACGGACAGCTCCCGCACGCTGTCCGCGGTCGTGCCCCAGGCGACCGAGTGCGAGCCGCAGGAGTTGTTGCCGATCATCCCGCCGAGCGTGCACCGGCTGTGTGTGGACGGGTCGGGACCGAAGCGCAGGCCGTGCGCGGCGGCGGCCTCCTGGAGGCGGTCGAGGACGAGCCCCGGTTGGACGACGGCCGTACGGGTGCCGGGGTCCAGCTCCAGCAGGCCGTTCATGTGCCGGGTGAAGTCCAGCACCACGCCGGTGCCGGTCGCCTGCCCGGCGATCGACGTGCCCCCGCCGCGCGCCACCACCGGCACCCCGCGCGCCCGGCAGACCTCCAGCGCGGCGGCCACGTCGTCGGCGTCTTGGGGGGCGACGACGCCCGCCGGGACACGCCGGTAGTTGGACGCGTCCATGGTGACCAGCGCCCGGGAGGTGGTGTCGAAACCGACCTCTCCCCGGACGGCGCCGCGCAGCTCCGCTTCGAGACCCGAGTGATCCGTCATGCGTCCAGGATGCATCCGCTCACGGACAGTCACCGAAAGTTTTCCACAGCCCCACGCATATCGTCGTACTGGTTCACAAGTCCACGCTTCGACGATCTTGTCTCATCGGACGGACATGGCTCTGTCCTGGTTCGCCCACCGCGATACGCTCCGGCTCGTGGCCGACATCCAGATTCCCGCTGACATCAAGCCCGCCGACGGACGCTTCGGCGCGGGCCCCTCCAAGGTGCGCACCGAGGCGCTGGACGCCCTCGCCGCCACCGGAAACTCCCTGCTCGGCACCTCCCACCGCCAGGCCCCCGTCAAGAACCTGGTCGGCACGGTCCGCGAAGGCATCTCCGAACTGTTCTCCCTGCCCGAGGGCTACGAGGTCGTCCTCGGCAACGGGGGGTCCACCGCGTTCTGGGACATCGCGACCCACGGCCTAATCCTCACCCGCTCCCAGCACCTCAGCTTTGGCGAGTTCTCCTCCAAGTTCGCCAAGGCCGCCCGCCTCGCCCCCTGGCTGGCCGAGCCCACCGTCATCACCACCGACCCCGGCACCCACCCCCAGGCACAGGCCGAAACGGGCACCGACGTCTACGCCCTCACCCACAACGAGACCTCCACCGGCGTCGCCATGCCCATCACACGGGTCGAAGGCGCCGATGCCGGATCCCTCGTCCTCGTGGACGCCACCTCCGGCGCCGGCGGCCTCCCCGTCGACATCACCCAGACCGACGTCTACTACTTCGCCCCCCAGAAGTCCTTCGCCTCCGACGGCGGCCTGTGGATCGCCATCTTCTCCCCCGCCGCCATCGAACGCGCCGAACGCATCCACGCCAGCGGCCGCCACATCCCCGAGTTCTTCAGCCTGCCCACCGCGATCGACAACTCCCGCAAGAACCAGACCTACAACACCCCCGCCCTCGCCACCCTCTTCCTGCTCAACCAGCAACTGCAATGGCTCAACAGCCAGGGCGGCCTCGCCTTCTCCACCGCCCGCACCAAGGACTCCTCCACCCGCCTCTACACCTGGGCGGAAGAGTCCAAGTACGCCACCCCCTTCGTCACCGACCCCGCCAAGCGCTCCCAGGTCATCGGCACCATCGACTTCTCCGACGAGATCGACGCCGCCGCCGTCGCCAAGACCCTGCGCGCCAACGGCATCGTCGACACCGAGCCCTACCGCAAACTCGGCCGCAACCAGCTCCGCATCGCCATGTTCCCCGCCATCGACCCCGCCGACGTCGAAGCACTGACCCACTGCATCGACTACGTCATCGAGAAGCTCTGATCTCCTTCCCGTCTGCTTCTTTCATACGTCGACAAGGGGCGCCCGGTATCTGCCGGGGCGCCCCTCGGCGTACGAGGAGGCCCGGTCATCGGTTCGGACGCTCGATGGACAGATGGCCGGAGGTGCAGATGGTGAACAGGTGAGCCGCAGCCGTGGGCGTCTGCCGGGCGCCATGGGCGGGTCGGCCGGCGTCCGGCTGCTCGGGAACGCACTCGATGCCGTGCCGTGTCGTGTCGAGGGGCAGCAGGACCAGCGCGGTCGTACCACCGGTGTCGGACGGGCGCAGCTGGATGCGGATGCCGTGCCGCTGCGCCAGACGACCGGCCACGAAGAGGCCCATGCGGCGGGCGACCGACACATCCACGGTGGGCGGCGAGGCGAGCCGCTCGTTGACCGCCGCGAGGTCCTCGGGGGACAGGCCGATACCGGTGTCGTGGATCTCGATCAGCACACACCCGTCGAACAGCGCGTGACCGACCGCCCTGACCCTGGTCTGCGGCGAGGAGAACGAGGTGGCGTTCTCCAGCAGCTCGGCGAGCAGGTGCACGAGGTCGTTGACCACGCGGCCGGCGACCTCGATCTCCGGCACGGAGGCCAGCTCGATGCGCTCGTACTCCTCCACCTCGGACGCGGCGGCGCGGAGCACGTCGACCAGCGGGACCGGGCGGGTCCAGCGGCGGCCGGGCTCCTCACCCGCGAGGACGAGGAGGTTCTCGCCGTTACGGCGCATACGCGTGGCGAGGTGGTCGAGCTTGAACAGTGCCGACAGCTGGTCCGGGTCGGCCTCGCGGGACTCCAGTTCGGAGATGAGCGACAGCTGGCGCTGGATGAGGCCCTGGGAGCGGCGCGAGAGGTTGGTGAACATCGCGTTGACGTTGGCCCGGAGAAGGGCCTGCTCGGCGGCGAGGCGGACCGCCTGGCGGTGCACGTTGTCGAAGGCCGCGGCCACCTGGCCGATCTCGTCCCGGGAGTGCACACCGACCGGCTCCACGGAGATGTCGACGTCCTGCGGGTCGAACTCCGACAGCTGCCTGACCAGCTCGGGCAACCGGACGTCGGCCATGTACTGCGCGGCCTCCTTCAACTGGCGCAGCGCGGCTGATCTCCTGAGCACCGGAGGCCGGACCTTCGTGGCCCTGAGTGCCGCTTCCTGCAGCAGCTCGTCGGCCTTGGTCTGGGCCTCTTCCAACTGGGACGCAACCTCCCGGGCGGCTGCCAGGCGTACCTGTTCGGCTTCCTGATGAACGCGTTCCAGGTCCGCCAGACGGTGCTCGGCCACGCCGGCGGCCTTGGCCAGGCGCAGCCGTTCCTCCCTCGCCTGCCGCTCCAATTCCGCCCGCTCAGCGGCCTCCTGCGCCACGGCCAGTTCGGCTTCCAGCTCCCGGCAACGCGTCCGTGCGGCGTCCCGTTCCCGCTCCGCCTCCGCGAGCGCCTTCTCCAGACGAGCGACCTTGTCCCGCAGACGCGCGCACGCCTCCTCCAGCTCTTCCTTGCGCATCCGGTGCCGTTCCAGGTCCGCCCGTAACGAGCCCCGCTCCTGCTGCTCCGCCGCCTCGAGCTGACGAAGCTGTGACTCCAGTGCCCACAGCTGCCGCTTCTGCCCCTCTGCGGCCTTCCTCAGCTCCCGGATCTCCAGCTGCGCCTCCTCCTCGCGCAGAACGGCGTCCTCCAGCCGGTCGCTGGCCATCTGCTCCCGGTACCGAGCCGGGTCCTGGGCCAGCAACGCGTCTCGGTGCAGCCGGTACATCCGGCCCTGCAGCGCCGCACTGACCTCCCTGTCGTGCGCCTTGCAGGCCGACTTCATCAACCCGTCGAGAAAGTGCTTGTCCGGGATCCGTTCCCCACTCAGATAGCGCGAGACCGTGGAGACGCCGATGTGGTGATAGACCGCGAACTGCCGCTGCGACTTCCCCGAGCCCGTCAGCAGGCGGCGCAACGCCTCGGCCAGATCCCTCACTTCGGGAAGCAGCTCTCTCGACAGCGGCTTGAAGCCTTCCGCGTCACCGAAGGCCGCATCGTCGAAAGCCGCCTCCTCGCGGTCATCGTCCCCCACCACCCTCTCCTCTCCCCGGATACATCCGGGATGTATCTACAGGAAACCGGCAGGCCACATGGCCCTCACCGCCCTGTCAACGACGGCAACCGGTCTTGGTCAGTGCGCCTGGTCGATGATGGAGTCGAAGAACGCCACGGCGGCCGCGAAAGCGGACGCGCCCACCATGACCGGCTGCGCCACGCCGCCACCGCCGGAACAGGCGGTGAGCACTCCTGCTCCCGCGCCGACGAGAACACCCAGCAACAGGACCAGCGCCGAGCGCATGGTCAGCAGTGATCGATTCACTTGAGCCCCTCCTGGATACGGCGGCACTCCGTAGCGCGACGAACGAGAGCACCGGAGCCGGTGTACGGCCCTGTCAGTGTGCCGGGACGGAAGGGCGTTCCCGGCCGGGAACAGGGTGTTCCCGAGCAGGTGGGAACACATATGGAGGGGCGCCCGGTGCCGACACCGGGCGCCCCTCGCTCATGCGGCCGTCAGCCCGCCCCTCACCCCCGCCGCCGCAGCCACCGCAACCCGAACAGGGCCGCCAGCCCGACGGCGACGACGGCCGCACCGATCTTCGGCCCCCTGCCACCGATCCCGTCGCCGGCCGTGGCGGAACCGCCCTTCGCCGAAGGCGACTTGGATACCGGAAGGCCCGGTACGTCCTTCGCCACGACCTCGCTGTCCGCCCCCTCGCTGCTGTACAGCAGCTTGGTGCCGTCGACGGAGTAGGTGACTCCCTCTCCCTGGTCCTGCAGGGGTACGTCCAGTTGGCCCTGGCGTCTGATGCGGCCGCCGTTCCAGTCGTAGGAGATCCCCCCCAAGTACCCGCGTACGGCGAGTTGCCGCCCGTCGGGGGAGAAGGCCGCGTCCGTGGCCCAGAGGTCGACGGGCGCGATCGGCCGGAAGACGTTCGTGCCGGAGGTGGACAGGGTGGCCGGGCCCTCGTACAGGTGGCCGCCGTCCTCCTTCTTGTCGATGATGTAGACCCGCCCGGTCTTCGGGTGGACGATCAGCGACTCGGCGTCACGCGGCCCGTTCGCGTACTTCACGACGTACTGCGTGGCGGTGACCGTCTGGTCCCTCAGCTCCTTCGGCTCGGACAGCCGGTAGATCCACACGTACGGCCAGGTGCCGCCCAGGTTGTCGCCGATGTCACCCAGGTAGATCTCGTTGTGCGGGCCGATGGAGATGGCCTCGTCGTCGCGCGGGGCGCCGATGCCGCGCAGGGTGATCCGGGCGACGGTCTTCCCGGTCGCGCTGTCCACGGCGTAGATGTACGGCCCGTCGCCGCTGTCGTTGTGGGTCCAGTAGATGCCGGGGTGGAGGCGGGATGCGGCGAGCCCGCTGGACTCGGTGATCCGCGGGTCCTTGAGGGTGAAGCCGTGGTCACCGTCCCCGCCCGCGCTCCCGGCGGCGGAGGCGGGCAGTGCGCAGGCGCCGGCGAGCAGCAACCCGGCGAGGACGGCGGACGATCGACGCATGCCCCAAGACTGCCATTCGCCCCGGGGGTTCACCGGGCGGGCGGCCGGCGGGGCTCGCCGGACGTGGTGGGCCTCACATCCCATCGGTGCGCACGATCGTCCATCATGAGCGGATGCTCAGGTTCATGCCCGTAGGTGACTCCATGACGATCGGGAGCGCGGGCGAACACACGTGGCGCTACCGGCTGTGGCGGCATCTGCGCGACACGCACGGCGGCCCGTTCACCTTCGTCGGCCCCCGCGAGGAGCTGTACGACAAGGCGACCGACGCCCCCACCTCCCACGCCTACGCCGACCCCGGCTTCCCCCGCCGCCACCTGGCGGGCTGGGGCGAGGGCTGGCTGCACATGGCTCCGCTGATCGGCGAGGCGGTACGGAAGCACCGGGCCGACGTGCTGCTGGTCTCCCTCGGGCTGATCGACCTGGGCTTCTACACCAACGCCGAGCAGACCGCGGAGAACGTACGGGCCTTCATCGCGGGCGCCCGGGAGGCGAGCCCGCGCGTCCGCATGGTGCTGCTGCCGGTGATCCCGAACATCCGGGCCGAGGTCGACGCGCCCTTCGCCGCACAGGTGGACCTCTTCAACGTCCTGCTGGCGAAGACGGTCGCCGACCTGGACGAGCCCCGCTCGCCGGTCCTGCTGGCCTCGCGGCCGGAGTCGTACGACATCCACGCCGACACCTACGACGGCACGCATCCCAACGCGAGCGGGGAGCACCGGATCGCGGCGGCGTTCGCGGGGGCGATGTGGGAGGCGTGGGGGGTCGGACAGGCGTACGCGGCCTGAACAGGCTGACCGGATTACGGCGTCCCCTGGTCACGGTGCGTATCGTTGGACCGCGCGGCTGCACCGGTGCGTGGGGCAGCCGGGGAGGAGCGCCACGATGACCATCCTGGAAGACAGGATCGAGATCAAGATGGCCGACGAGAACGCCACCTACCTGGACCAGTGGTTCGAGCGGTTCGAGCGCATGCCCGTCCCCGAGGGATACAAGGTCGAGATCGTCGGGGGCAACATCTTCATGACGCCACAGCGGGACATCCACTGGGAGACCATTCGCCATATCATCTGGGCACTTGAGGACCGCTTCGGAAGGCGTGCGCGGATTTTCACGGACGTCCGTATCGACTTCCCCGGCCCCAAGAACGGCTTCTGCCCCGACGTGGCCAAAATGCGCGAGGGCGCCGCGAAGGACGACGAGGGCCGCTGGCGGTACGAAGACATCGAGTTCGTCGCTGAGGTCATCTCGAAGGGCACCGCCCACAACGATTACGGCCCCAAGAAGACCGCCTACGCGGTGGCCGAGATTCCCGTGTACCTCATCGCGGACCCTTACCAGGGCCGGTGCTACGTGTACACCGAACCCAAGAAGGGCGAGTACACCTGTGAACTGCGCGTCAGTTATGGAACGGACGTTGACATGACCACCACCCCCCTCCGTCTCACCTTCAAAACCGCCGAGTTGCCTCGCGACTGACACCCGGTCCTCCCGAAAGCCCTTGCATAGAGCGCACTTCAAGCCGTTGGCTGGGGAACCATGAAGTACACGCAGCTTGGACGCACGGGCCTCAAGGTCAGCCGACTCGTCCTCGGGACGATGAACTTCGGGCCGCAGACCGACGAGGCGGACAGCCACGCCATCATGGACGCGGCACTGGACGCGGGCATCAACTTCTTCGACACCGCCAACGTGTACGGCTGGGGGGACAACAAGGGGCGCACCGAGACCATCATCGGCAACTGGTTCGCCAAGGGCGGCGAGCGCCGCGACAAGGTCGTCCTCGCCACCAAGGTCTACGGCAACATGGACCCCGACGGCGCCACCGTCTGGCCCAACCACGACAAGCTCTCCGCGCTGAACATCCGCCGGGCCGTGGATGCCAGCCTGAAGCGGCTGCAGACCGACTACATCGACCTCTACCAGTTCCACCACATCGACCGCAGCACCCCGTTCGAGGAGATCTGGCAGGCGATCGACACCCTGGTCCAGCAGGGCAAGATCCTCTACGTCGGCTCCTCCAACTTCCCCGGCTACAAGATCGCCCAGGCCAACGAGATCGCCGCCCGCCGCGGCGGCACCATCGGCCTGGTCAGCGAGCAGTGCCTGTACAACCTGGCCGAGCGCCGCGCCGAGATGGAGGTCATCCCGGCCGCGCGGGACTACGGCCTCGGGGTCATCCCGTGGTCGCCGCTGCACGGCGGTCTGCTCGGCGGGGTCATCAGGAAGGAGGTCCAGGGCGGGCGCCGCGCCACCGGCCGGGCCGCCGACACCCTCAAGGACCCGGCCGCCCGCGCCCAGATCCAGGCGTACGAGGACCTGGTCGACAAGCACGGCCTGGAGCCCGGCGAGGTGGCCCTGGCCTGGCTGCTCACCCGGCCGGGTGTGACGGGTCCCATCGTCGGCCCGCGTACGGCGGAACAGCTGGCGTCGGCGATCAGGGCTTGCGAGCTGAAGCTGAGCGAGGAGCTGCTGGCCGGCCTGGACGAGGTCTTCCCGGGGCCGGGCCCGGCCCCGGAGGCCTTCGCCTGGTAGTACCCCGAAGGGGCGGCGGGGCCGCAGGCGACATGCGGTTCCGCCGCGCGGGCGCGACCGGCCACGGACGGCCCGCAGCCGGCCAGTACCTACCTGACGGCCGCCGCCAAGGCCACCACCACGAACATCAGAACGAGCGCACCGGCCATGATCCGGTTCCGGGTCTTCGGGTCCACGCCATCGAGCCTAACCGGACGCGCCCAGTGCCCAGCGGGCGACCGCCTCATAGCGCGGCTGCTCCCCCACCACCCCCGACCGCGGCAGATTGCTCCGCACCAGCACCAGCTCGTCCACCGTCCAGGTCCGGCTGGTGAACTCGCGGAGCAGATCGACGTACGGCCGTACGTCCACCGAGTCCCGGCTCCGCGCCACCGTCAGGTGGGCCTTGTACCGCCGGTGCTCCCCCATCGGCAGGCCCGCCTTCCGCGCCGCCGACTCCGCCCGGTCGGCCAGCAGCCGCATCGCCTCCACCTCGCCGTAGGCGCCGGTCCACAGGGCCTTGCCGTGCCCGAACTGGCCGCCGCCGTAGAGGGCCAGGTCGAAGGGCGCCGTACGGGCGGCCGCGCGGGCCAGGCGGTCCGACAGGTCCGGCACGAGGTCCTCGGCGACCTCGCCGTAGAAGGCGAGGGTGAAGTGCCAGCCCGGCCGGTTGGTCCAGCGCAGCCGCTCCGCGCCGGGCAGCCTCTTCAACTTGGCGACTTCGACGGCGAGTTCGTGGACGACAGGCTCCGGAGGGAGCACCGCGGCGAAGAGTCTCATGCCTTCACCTTCGCAGACGGCGCCGGGCATGATGGGGCAATGACGATCACCATCCGCGAAGGCGGCCGAGACGACATCCCCGTGATACTCGCCATGCTCGACAGCAGCGTGGAGTGGCTGGTCTCACAGGGCCGCACCGGTCAGTGGGGAAGCAAGCCGCTGTCGGAGAACCCGAGGGTGGCGGAATCGGTCGCCGGGTACATGGACAAGGGCAGCACCTACATCGCCGAGGTCGACGGCGTACCGGCCGCCACGCTCACCCTCAGCGACGCGCCCGGTGACTATCTGTCCCATCTTCCGCCGCCCGGCGAGCCCGAGCGGTACATCCACTGGCTCGCCTCCGACCGCCGCTTCAAGGGCCACGGCGCCGGAGCGGCCCTGCTCGCCCACGCGGCCGAGGTGACCCGGCGGGCCGGGGTCTCCCTGCTGCGGGTGGACTGCTACGCGGGTGACGACCGCGGGCTGGTCGCCTTCTACGAGGCCAACGGGTTCATCCCGACGGAGACGTACACCGCGGGCGAGCAGAACGACTGGCCGGGGCAGGTGCTCGCCCGGCGGGTGTGACCGCCCGGCGAGCACCCCGGGTGAGGGCCGGCGGATCAGCGTACGGCGCGCAGGGTGCCGAGCAGCCCGTGCTGCTCGCCACCGATTCCCGCCGCGAACCAGACGCTGTCCGTGCCGCCGGACTGGGCGGTGCCCCGCTGCAGCCCCCACAGGCCCTCGATCTTGATCGGCCGCCTGTGGCGGTCCCTCAGGGTCCCCTCGAACCGGCCGGTTCTGAGGTCGAAGGCGTTGATGCGGCCGTCGCCGAAGTTGCCGACGAGCAGGTCGCCGGCGAACTTCCCGAAGCCCTTGGGAGCCGTTTCCAGGCCCCAGGGCGAGTTGAGCACCCCGCGGCGGGCGAAACGCTTGAGCAGCTTGCCCTCGGTGCTGAACACGTCGATGAAGCCGTTGCCCGGGCCCGCGACGTCGTCGTGCCTGTCCGCGTCCTGCTTGGCGTAGGTGACGAAGATCCTGCCGCCGATGTCCTTCACGTCGAAGGGCGCGAAACCCTTGGGGATCCTCCGGTCCCGGAACGCTCCGGCGGGCTGCTTCACCTGCTTGAAGCGGGTGTCGAAGACGTCGATGCGCGCGTCACGGAAGTTCGCGACGAGGATGCGCGGCCGGTGCCGGCCCCCCTTCGCGGCCTTCCGCTCGCCGTCCACGAGGGTCAGGCCCTTGAAGACGGCGTCGTCCTCCTGGGCGACCTGGACGCCGGTCGTCGGGAGCACATTCGGGTTGAAGGCGAAGAGGCCGCCGTTCTCTCCGGCGAAGATGTACCGCGCCGGACCGGAGCGTCCGGAGGCGGTGAAGCGGAAGTCCCGGGTGTCGTTGCGCACGATCCCGGTCGGGTCGGCGGAACCGGGGAGGTGGATGACGGGGGAGAGGAAGGTGACCGGTCGATCGTCCCGGGCGCCCGAGTACACCGTGGAGGTGCTGGTGCCGTTGTTGGAGACCCTGATCGCCCCGCCCGGCGTGCGCACCAGTCCCCAGGGGTTGACCAGGTTCTGGTCCCGCCGCTCCGCTCTGCCCGCCTGGTCGGAGACGAGGTCGCGCTCCTGGAAGCCGTGGTCGGCCCTGTGCGGTCCGGCGACGGCCCCGGGCGGCGCGGCGGCGGCGAGCGCGCCGACCGTGCCCAGGGTCAGCGCGACCGCCGTCAGCTGTCGCATGCGGGAGCGGGGTCTCGGGGTCGATGCCTGTGATGCCATGCGGATGCTCCTGTACGGGTGCCAAAGGGGCGTGTTGGGACAAGTCATCTCACGTGACGATCCTCGCGCACGCGATCGACACGAGACACGCATCCGTACGGGGACACCCCCGCATTCGCACATCCCCTATGCAGCCGTGGCCAGTTGCTCCCGCTCGCGCGGGACGAAGCGGACCCGCGGGTGGCCGTGGTGCCAGCCCACCGCCAGGCGCAGACCGCCGATGCGGGCCAGGACCAGGCCGATGCCGGCGGCGGCCGCGGCCGAGACGACGCCGCCGAAGGCGAAGCCGACCCGGGCGCCGTAGGTGTCGGTGATCCAGCCGACGACCGGCGCGCCCAGCGGCGTACCGCCCATGAACACCATCATGAACAGGGACATCACCCGCCCCCGCATGGCCGGGTCGGTGGCCATCTGGACCGCCGTGTTGGCGGTGACGTTGACCGTCAGGCCGCAGACGCCGATCGGGACCATGAGCAGCGCGAACAGCCAGTACGACGGGGCCTGCGCGGCCACCACCTCCAGCGTGCCGAAGGCCAGCGCGGCGGCGATCAGGACGCGCAGCCGGGCCGTGCCGCGCCGGGCGGCCAGCAGGGCGCCGCACAGGGAGCCGACGGCCATCAGGGTGTTGAAGAGGCTGTAGGAGCCGGCGCCGGAGTGGAAGACGCCGTCCGCGTAGGCCGACAGCCACACCGGGAAGTTGAAGCCGAAGGTGCCGATGAAGCCGACGAGGACGATCGGCCAGATCAGCTCCGGGCGCCCCGCCACGTACTGCAGGCCCTCGCGCAGCTGGCCCTTGCCGCGCGGTGTGCGCTCGACGGCGTGCAGTTCACGGGCGCGCATCAGCAGCAGGCCGGTGATGGGCGCGACGAAGGACAGGCCGTTGGCGAGGAACGCCCAGCCGGTGCCCACGCCGGTGATCATCAGGCCGGCGACGGCGGGGCCGACGAGGCGGGCGGACTGGAAGTTCGCCGAGTTCAGGCTGACGGCGTTCTGCAGGTGCGCGGGGCCGACCATCTCGGAGACGAAGGACTGGCGGGCCGGGTTGTCGACGACCGTGGCGAGGCCGACGGCGAGCGCGGCGACGTAGACGTGCCAGACCTGGACGTGACCGGTGAGCGTGAGGAAGGCGAGCGCCAGGCCCGTCACGGCCATGGAGGCCTGGGTGACCAGCAGCGTGGGGCGCCTGGGGAGGCGGTCGACCAGGACTCCGCCGTAGAGGCCGAGCAGGAGCATCGGCAGGAACTGCAGGGCCGTCGTGATGCCCACGGCGGCGGAGGAGCCGGTGAGGCTGAGGACGAGCCAGTCCTGGGCGATGCGCTGCATCCAGGTGCCGGTGTTGGAGACGACCTGGCCGATGAAGAAGAGGCGGTAGTTCCTGATCCTCAGCGAGCTGAACATCGAGCCCTTGCGGGCGTTGGGGGTAGTCGTGGCGGTCGGTGCGGGGGCGGAAGGTGCTCCGGATCCCGTACTCAAAAGGGTTCGCCTCCTCGAATGGCTTGCTTACAGGTGTGCGAGCTTCTCCAGCACGGGGGCGGCGGCGCGCAGTCTGGCCCACTCGTCCTCGTCGAGGGCCTCGGCCAGGCCGGCCAGGAACGCGTTGCGCTTGCGGCGGCTCTCCTCGAGCATCGCCTCGGCCTGCTCGGTCTGGGTGACGACCTTCTGGCGCCGGTCCTCGGGGTGCGGCTCCAGCCGGACCAGCCCCTTGGCCTCGAGCAGCGCGACGATGCGGGTCATCGACGGCGGCTGGACGTGCTCCTTGCGTGCGAGCTCGCCCGGGGTGGCCGAGCCGCAGCGGAAGAGGGTGCCGAGCACCGACATCTCGGTGGGGCTCAGCGACTCGTCGACCCGCTGGTGCTTGAGCCGACGGGACAACCGCATCACGGCGGAGCGGAGGGAGTTCACGGCGGCAGCGTCGTCGCCATGGGTGAGGTCCGGCATGTTCTTTAGAGTAACTCATTACCCTCGCTAAGGAACACTGCGACACGCCCGAATGCCCGTGATACCCGCCACTGAACCATTCGATCACTCATATGAGTGAGTCGGTTCCTGAAAGTGACGCAGGGGGTGGCCGGATGTGGCGACCCTCGTACGCATGGGGACCAGTGTGCTCAGCCTGCGCATAGACGGAGAGCTGCTCGAAAGACTCCGGCACCATGCGGCGAAAAGAGGAATGAGCGTGCAGGACTATGTGGTCCGCACGCTCATCCGGGACGACTTCGACGAGCGGTTCCAGGCCGCCGTCGAGGAGACGGAGCGGTTCTACGGCGTCACCTGACGCCGTGGCCGCACCGGGCTCAGGTCAGGCCCAGGGCCGGCATCAGGTAGTAGAAGGCGAAGACCGCCGAGACGACGTACATCGCGGCCGGGATCTCCCGGAACCGGCCGGCGGCCAGGCGCAGCACCGTGAAGGTGATGAAGCCCATGCCGATGCCGTTGGTGATCGAGTAGGTGAACGGCATCATCAGCATCGTCACGAACGCCGGGATCGCGATGGTGTAGTCGGCCCAGTCGATCTCCTTGATGGAGTTCGACAGGATCAGGAAGCCGACCGCGATCAGCGCCGGGGTCGCCGCCTGGGACGGGACCATCGTGGCGACCGGGGTGAGGAACAGGGCGACGGCGAAGAGGCCGCCGGTGACGACGTTCGCGAGGCCCGTGCGGGCGCCCTCGCCGACACCGGCCGTGGACTCCACGAACGCGGTGGTGGCCGAGGAGGAGCTGGCGCCGCCCGCCGCGACCGCGAGGCCGTCGATGAACAGGACCCGGTTGATGCCCGGCATGTAGCCCTCGGCGTCGGTCAGCTTGGCCTCGTCGCTGACGCCCATGATCGTGCCCATCGCGTCGAAGAAGCACGACAGCAGGACCGTGAAGACGAAGAGGACGCCCGTCAGCACGCCGACCTTGGAGAAGCCGCCGAACAGGCTGACGTGGCCGACCAGGCCGAAGTCGGGGCTGGCGACCGGGTTGCCCGGCCACTTCGGCACGGTCAGGCCCCAGGACGGGATGGTGGTGACCGCGTTGAGGATCACGGCGAGGACGGTCATGCCGACGATCGAGATCAGGATCGCGCCCGGCACCTTGCGGACGATCAGCGCGAAGGTCAGCAGCGCGCCCAGGATGAACACCAGCACCGGCCAGCCGTGCAGATGGCCGCCGACGCCGAGCTGGACCGGGACGGTGGTCTGGGCGGCGTCCGGCATCCGGGTGACGAAGCCGGAGTCGACCAGGCCGATCAGCATGATGAACAGGCCGATACCGATCGAGATCGCCTTGCGCAGCCCGAACGGCACGGCGTTCATCACGCGCTCGCGCAGACCCGTCGCGACCAGCAGCATGACCACGAAGCCCGCGAGGACGACCATGCCCATCGCGTCCGGCCAAGACATCCGGGGCGCCAGCTGGAGCGCGACCACCGAGTTCACACCGAGGCCGGCGGCGAGCGCGATCGGGACGTTGCCGATGACACCCATCAGCAGCGTGGTGAACGCGGCCGTCAGCGCGGTCGCCGTCACCAGCTGGCCGCTGTCCAGGTGGTGCCCGTACATGTCCTTCGCGCTGCTCAGGATGATCGGGTTCAGCACGATGATGTACGCCATCGCGAAGAAGGTGGCGAAACCACCGCGGATCTCCCGGGCGACGGAGCTGCCGCGCTCGGAGATCCTGAAGTAGCGGTCGAGGGCGCCCTGAGCGGGCGCACCGCCGGGGATTTCGGGGGTGGGGGCCTTGGCGGGTGCCGAGGTGGACATGCGGGACCTCATCACCGACGGGGTTCCCCCGAGTCCCGTTGGAGTTTCATACGAACAGAAGCGGCCAAAGACAAACGGTTTCAGTATGAACGCATAAGCGATAGATCGCTATCTCCGCGCGTAGAACGATCGGGAAGCGGTAAGGAAGCGGTCGCCTCGTAAGCTGTGCCCCATGGCCAAGTGGACCCCCAAGCACGAGGCGCCGGAGCCCCTGGAGGGCCCCGTGGTCGCCACCATCACCGGCGGCACGATCCTCTGGTTCATCCTCTTCCTCGTCCAGCTCCCCTTCTACGGCTGGTTCGAGGACCACGGGCATCTGTGGTGGCTGTGGACCTGCCTGGCCGGGGGCGGGCTGGGACTGATCGGCATCTGGTACGTACGCAGGCGGGACGCCGCGATCAAGCGGGCGGCGGCGGTGAAGGAGACGTCGGCTCCATAGCCGCGGCCGGAAAGCGGGCGAGCGGACACATCCGCACGTACCGTCGGATGCATGACCCATATAGACGCGGGCGCGGAGCTCGACCCCGTGCATCCGGTGGCCCTACCGATGACCAGGTCGGCAGGGCTGACCGGCGCCGAAGTCGCCGAGCGCGTCACCCGCGGCGAGGTCAACGACGTACCGGTGCGCAGCAGCCGGTCGCTGGGCGAGATCGTCCGGGCGAACGTCTTCACCCGGTTCAACGCGATCATCGGCGTGCTCTGGCTGGTCATGCTGTGCGTCGCGCCGATCCAGGACAGCCTCTTCGGCTTCGTGATCCTCGCCAACACCGGCATCGGCATCGTCCAGGAGTGGCGGGCCAAGCAGACCCTCGACTCGCTCGCCGTGATCGGAGAGGCCCGGCCGACAGTCCGGAGAGACGGGACGGCCGTCGAAGTCGCCGTCCACGAGATCGTCCTCGACGACCTGATGGAGATCGGGCCCGGGGACAAGGCCGTGGTGGACGGCGTCTGCGTCGAGGCCGACGGGCTGGAGATCGACGAGTCGCTGCTCACCGGTGAGGCCGACCCCGTCGTCAAACGCCCCGGCGATCCGGTCATGTCCGGAAGCTTCGTCGTCGCGGGCGGCGGCGCCTTCCAGGCGACCAAGGTCGGCCGGGAGGCCTACGCCGCCCGGCTCTCCGCGGAGGCCTCCCGCTTCACCCTGGTCCACTCCGAGCTGCGCAGCGGCATCTCCACGATCCTCAAGTACGTCACCTGGATGATGGTCCCGGCGGCCGTCGGACTCGTCATCACCCAGCTCGTCGTCAAGAGCGACGACGTCAAGGACTCCATCGCCCGCACGGTCGGCGGCATCGTCCCGATGGTCCCCGAGGGACTGGTCCTGCTCACCTCGGTCGCCTTCGCCATCGGGGTGATCCGGCTCGGCCGGAAACAGTGCCTGGTGCAGGAGCTGCCGGCGATCGAGGGCCTGGCCCGCGTCGACACCGTCTGCCTGGACAAGACCGGCACGCTCACCGAGGGCGGCATGGACGTCACCGAGCTGCGGCCGCTGGACGGGGCCGACGAGGGCTACGTACGCAGGGTGCTCGGCGCCCTCGGCGAGTCCGACCCGCGTCCCAACGCCTCCCTCCAGGCGATCATCGACGCCTACCCGGACAGCGAGGAATGGCGCTGTGTGGAGTCGGTGCCCTTCTCCTCGGCCCGCAAGTACAGCGGGGCCGCGTTCAGCGAGGCCGACGGCGAGATCAGCACCTGGCTGCTGGGCGCCCCGGACGTCCTCCTCGCGGACGGCGACCCGGCCCTGGCCGAGACCGAGCGCCTCAACGAGCAGGGCCTGCGGGTGTTGCTGCTGACCCGGGCGAGCCGCGACCTGGACGACCCCGAGCCGGCCCACGGCGCCCGCCCCACGGCCCTCGTCGTCCTGGAACAGCGGCTGCGGCCGGACGCCGCCGACACCCTGCGCTACTTCGCGGACCAGAACGTCCGCGCCAAGGTCATCTCCGGCGACAACGCGGTGTCGGTCGGCGCGGTCGCCGCCAAGCTGGGCCTGGAGGGTACGACGGTGGACGCGCGGCACCTGCCCGCCGACCGGGCGGGGATGGCGGACGCGCTGGACCGGGGGACGGTCTTCGGGCGGGTCGCCCCGCGGCAGAAGCGGGACATGGTCGGGGCGCTGCAGTCGCACGGGCACACGGTCGCGATGACCGGCGACGGCGTGAACGACGTGCTCGCGCTGAAGGACGCCGACATCGGGGTCGCCATGGGCTCCGGCTCGGAGGCGACGCGGGCGGTCGCGCAGATCGTGCTGCTGAACAACAGCTTCGCGAGCCTGCCGTCGGTGGTGGGCGAGGGCCGCCGGGTGATCGGCAACATCACACGGGTCGCGACGCTGTTCCTGGTGAAGACCGTCTACTCGGTGCTGCTGGCCGTCCTGGTGGTGTGCTGGCAGGTGGAGTATCCGTTCCTGCCCCGGCATCTGACCCTGCTGTCCACGCTCACCATCGGCGTCCCGGCGTTCTTTCTGGCCCTGGCGCCCAACAAGGAGCGGGCGAGACCGCACTTCGTGCGCAGGGTCATGCGGTACTCGGTTCCGGGTGGCGTGGTGGCGGGGGTGGCGACCTTCGTGACGTATCTGATCGGCCGCGAGTACTACACCGGGCCCGGCCGGCTGGACGCCGAGACCAGCGCGGCCACCCTGACGCTCTTCCTGGTCTCCCTGTGGATCCTGGCGATCATCGCCCGTCCCTACACCTGGTGGCGGGTGACCCTGGTGGCCGCGATGGGAGTGGCGTTCCTGCTGGTCCTGGCCGTCCCGGCGCTGCAGGACTTCTTCGCCCTGAAACTGGTCGGGGTCACGATGCCGTGGACCGCCGTCGGCATCGCGGTGGTGGCGGCGGCCGCCCTGGAGTTCCTGTGGAAGTGGGTCGACCGCCGCTTTTCCGACCGGGGGGTGACTACTTCGCGGCCACGTAGACACCCGTGGCGCTGACCGCCGGGGTGGTGGAGATGCCGGCGTAGGAGTAACGCCAGTAGCCGCTGGAGTTCACCGTGGCGGTGGTCTTCGCGTTGCCGGACGAGTCGGTGGTCACCGTCTTGACCGTGGTGTACGTGCTCGTGCCGGACTTGCGGAACTGGAGCTTGACCGACTGGCCGCCGACCGCGTTGTACGTGTGCTTCTCCCAGTCGGCCCGGGTCAGCCTGCCCGACACCGTGACGCTCCTGCCCTTGTAGACGGACGTCGAGCTCACCGTGGTCGTCAGCTTCGAGTAGCGCTGGACGTAGGTGGTGCCCAGGCCGCCCTGCACGGAGCTGTCCCCGGTGCTGTACTGCAGCGCCAGCCCGCCGGCGTGCCAGGTGCCCGCCTGGGAGTTGAGCAGCTCGCCGTCGGCGGGGCGGATGTCGATGGCGCCCTTGCAGGCGGCGGTCGTCGCCGAGGTGGCGGTGCAGGTGGCCGGGTTGTCGCCGAACAGGACGTTGCTCGCGGTGCCGGGCGAGGACCCCTTGTAGAGGAACGGGCCGTTGGCGAAGTCGCTCGACGAGAGGGAGTAGTTGGCTCCGTGGGTCAGCGTGTAGGTGACCGTGGTGGAGACGTGGTTGGTCGTGCCGACCTTGACCGCCGAGGCGATCTTGAGGTTGGAGAAGGTCACGCCGAGATCCGCGCCTTCGGCGGTGCTGAACGCGGTCCTGCCGGAGGCGTGGAGCGCCTGCACGGCGTCCGCCCGGTACGACGGGGCGGAGCCGGCGGCCTGGGCGGCCGGCACGACGAAGGCGGAGAGAGCCAGGGCGCCGGAGACGGCGGCCACGGTGGCGCGTATACGCATGTGTTCCCCTGCGTGCAGAGTGATCGGGAGCCTGTTGGCTCCGGCAGGTCAGACCCGGCACACAGGGGAACGGTTGTACGTAAGTTGAATATTCATAGAGAGTTGTGGAGGCGGCTCTGCGGGTGCCGTCAGTCGAACCAGCGGTCCCTGGCCAGCTCCTCCGTGCGGGACGGGTCCTCCAGCAGGGCGGCCACCTCGAAGCGCCGCGGCCACTGACCGGCCGCCCAGGCCAGCCCCGCCGCGACGCCCTCCAGCGTGGCCGCGTGCAGCACCCCGTCGTCGGTGAGCCGCCAGTCGATCTCCACGCCGTCCACGACGAGTTCCTCGTGCTCGACGTACGTCTCCGGCGTCCGCGGTCCGAGCAGCACCCGTACCGGCTCCGGCACCTCGTGCTCGGTCCCCTCGGAGTGCACCTCGCCCGTGACGGACTCGCTCAGCCGCCGCACCTGGAACAGCTCCGCCAGCTCGGCGGCCCGGGCCGGACGGACGGGCAGCAGCGGCACCCCGGAGGTGAACGGCAGCAGGTCGGGCGAGTCGACCACGACCGCCTCACCCGCGTCCACGACCTCCACCCGGCCGTCGACCACGGCCCGCAGGTCGTCCGGCAGGGTCACCTGCTCCGGGTCGAGCTCGGCCACTGCCCCGTACAGCCCGTGCAGTTGGGCCGCGGCCACCGGCCGCTCGGGGTCGGCGAGCCGGTCCAGCAGCTCGGCGGCGCCGCCGGGCTCGTCCAGCAGGGCCGCGACGGAGGTCCGTACGCCGAGGGCCCGCAGCACCTGCTCGTCCTCGAACCCGGTCGCGTCGGCCTCGTCGTACAGGCCGCGCAGCAGCGGATCGCCGCCCGCCGCGAGGAGGCCGGCGGGCCGGCGCCCGTCGAGCACCGGGTGGCCGCGCAGCCACCACGCCGTGTACGGCCGCACGACGTCGTGCGTACCGTCGTGCAGCAGGACGCGGACCGGCTGGGTGAGGGCGTCCCGCAGCGGGGGCTGCGCGAGCAGCGCGAGGGCCTCCGGCCAGCGGTCGTCGTCCACCAGGTCCAGATCGCGTACGGCGACCAGTTCGGTGGCGACGGGAGGCACCGGGCTGTCCGGGAAGCGGTCGAGGATGTCCTCGCACCACACGTCGACCGCGTCCAGCAGTCCGGCGTCGTCGGGCTCGGCGAAGTCGCTCTCCCGCGGCTCGAGTTCGTCCGGGTCGAGGACGACGTCGGTGGCGCGGACCAGCGCGAAGTTCGCGAGCACTCCGCAGGCGGCCAGCGGCTGCTCGCCCCACTTGTCGGCCAGCTCGTGGTCCACGGCGGCCAGTTCGCCCTCGCGGATCACACGGGCGAACGGGCTGCCGGGAAGGACGAGTTCACCGGCGGGGGCCGGCTCCCCGTCCTCGTCGGTCAGTGCGAGGGCTCCCAGCCAGGGCTCGTCACCGGGCTCCAGCCCCGCGTCCCGGACCAACGACAGGACGGTGTCGGCCAGTTCCTCGGCGTCCGGCGCGTCCTCCTCCCAGCCGATGCCCTCGTCCTCCATCGAGGCGGCGACGGCGGCCCGCACCTGCGGGGTGGTGAGCACCGCGCGCGGGGTGGCGGGCAGCGCGCCCAGCTTCTCCAGCAGCGGGTGCGCGGCGTCCTCGTGGGCCACCTTCAGCCCGAGCCGGCCGAGGACGTCCGCGTCGATGCGGGCGGCGTCCGCGGTGGGGAGGAGGATCTGCCGGGGGCCGATGGTGGTCCGCCCGTCCGCGAGCGGCACCGGCAGCCCCGACAGCCGCTCCGGGTCCACCCCGGCGAGGCTGTCGTAGAGCCGCCACCACCAGTCGGGGTCCTTCTCCAGTCCGGCGAGCCGGTCGATGGCGTCGGTGAGCCGCAGCCGGGCGACGCCGAGGGTGCGCAGCTCCACGCGCCGTTCCAGACCGGCGGGCAGCAGCGTCGGCAGCACCTCGGCGAGCACCCGCACGGTGTCCGCCCCGGCGCCCTCCACGAGCTCGGCGTCCCGGGGCCGCAGGGCTTCGGGGAGGTCGGTGTCGTGACCCTCGGGCCCGCCGGCGGGTGGGAGAGATGCCGGGTGGGCGGGTGGGAGAGACGCAGGGTGGGCGGGTGGGAGGAACTCGGTGCGCGGCAGCCGCTCCAGCACGGCCTGCCGGAGCGCCCCGTCCAGCTCGCCCTTGCCGAGCGGTCCGGGTACGAGGTCGATGATGCCGTCCGTCACCGGCCGCCAGTCGGCGAGCAGTTCGGCGTAGGCGTCGGCGGCGCGCTGCACCAGGAAGTCGGTGAGCGGACCGGGAGCCGTGTGCCGGCGGGTGGTGTCGAGGGGGAAGGAGGCGATGAGCAGCGCGGGGACGCCGAGGGGTTCGTCGCTCGGGGTCGGCGCGTGCACGACGGGCGTGGTCCGGGGCCGCAGCGGGCGCCCGCCCTCGTCCTCGGGTACGGCCCAGGTCACCGACCAGTGGGGCCGCAGCCGCTCCTCCAGCGGCCGGTCGGCGAGCAGGTCGGGGGTGAGCGGCCCGTGGGCGGACGCGGTACGCCATCGCGTGGCGCCCTCCCGCGAGTCCTCCACGACGACGGCGGCGCCCTCGCTGCGGCGCCGCAGCGTGCGGGGCCGGTCGCCGCCCACCTCGATCACCACCTCCTCCAGGCCCGGCAGGGCGAGGAGCAGCGCGTCGTCGACGGCGTTCAGCAGCCGCTCGGCGAGATCGGCGGCGGCCGCGTCCCTGAGGGGCAGGATGACGGCGGTGTCGTACGGGTCCGGGGCGGTGCCCTCGGCGGCGAACGGCAGCCGGAGCAGCGGCACATGCCCGTCCCGGCGCCGGACCTCGTCCCCGAGTCCCGGGCTGTGCCGGGCGACCTCGCCGGCCAGCGCCCGCGCCTCGCCGAGCGACCAGCGCACACCCCCGTGCCGGCCCACGATCGCGGGTTCGTCGGTCACCGCGAGCACGGCGGCGAAGCCGACCCCGAACCGTCCGACGGCACCCTGGGTGACCTCGGTGTCCCGCTTGGCCGAGGCGCGCAGCGTGGACAGCGACTCGACTCCGGCCGCGTCCAGCGGGGCACCGGTGTTGGCGGCGACGAGGACGCCGTCCCGGAGGGTGAGCCTGAGCCGCCCCGGCACCCGCGCCCGGGCGGCGGCATCGGCGGCGTTCTGGGCCAGCTCCACGACGAGCCGGTCCCGGTAGCCGCCGAGGACCAGGTCCTCCTCGGCGTTGGCGTCCTCACGGAACCGGGCGGGGCTGGTGGCCCAGGTGTCGAGGACACCACGGCGCAGCCGGGCCGTTCCGAAGGGATCGGCGCCCTCGGCCGCCGGCCGCACGTACTTGCTGCTCACGTTCCCTCTCCTCGTCGTCGTGAGCACGAAGGTACAGCGCGAACGGGGCGGCCGGGGCGACGGACGGCGTTCAGCCGCCGAGCAGGGGCAGGGCGACGCCGCAGCGGACGGGCTCCGCGTGGGCGGGATCGAGGGCGTTGCGCACGAGTTGGGCGGCGTTGGAGTCGTAGGCGATCGACAGGTGTTCGGAGGCGTCGTCGCGGCAGATGTCCTGGATCGTGATGTTCCTGACGGTCGCGCCCGGTCCCGCGGTCAGGAACTGGTGCGTGTAGGGGGTGACGACCTCGTCGTACCTGGTGGCGATGACGGTGTAGCCGACCCCCGGCTGGGTGTCCCCGCCCCGGTCCAGCGTCGTGTTCACCTCGGAGCCGACGAGCTGGTCCTCGTACGCCTCGCCGAGGACACCCGACACGGGCTTGTCGAGCCCCAGCTTCGTGGTCAGGGTGCCGAGGCCGGAACCGGTCGTGCCGTGGTTGGACGGGGCCAGGCCGATGAGGCCGTGCACCTTGTTGCGTTCCGGATGCGCGGGATCCGTGCCGCCGTCGAACCGCAGATACCAGCGGGGCGTCAGACCGCCGCCCTGGGAGTGCCCGACGAGGTCGACCTGGTGGGCGCCGGTGGCCTGGAGCACACGGTCGACGTACCCGGCGATCTGCCGGGCGGAGTCCGGGACGTGCGCGGTGGCCTTGACCGGGTTGCCGGGCGCCCCGCCGTACTCGGCGGCGAACACGCAGTAGCCCAGCTGCTTCAGGTACGGGGCCATCAGGCCCCAGTCGTCGTACGCGTTCGCCCAGGTCCCGTGCAGCAGGACGACCGGGCGCGGATGCGCGGGCGTGGGCCTGCAGTGCCAGTCGTCGGCACCGGGCGGCGGCGCGTCCGGGTGGACGAGACCTCCGATCGCCGCCAGGGGGAAGTCGAGGATCTTCCCCCTCGGTGGCGGGGGCGCGGGATCGCCCGCCGCGGCCGCCGCGCCCTGCCCCACGCCCAGCGCCAGGGCGAGCCCCACACAGACGGCGGCCCACCTGCCGCGCCGCCGGTCCGACCGTCTTCCGGAGTCACACCGATCCATTCGGCGATGGTCGGGGAACGCGGCCTTTGCGGGGCTCTACGACGGGGCGCGGCACCCCTTATGGCGCAGCCGGTTTCATCCGGTCAGCGGGCGGGGGCGTACGACACGAATTCCGCCGGTCCGCAACTGCCCTGGTTCCCAGGTGTGTTCCGGCTGTCGGCGGCGTCCGACGATCACAGGGTCAGGAATGCCCCAGTTCCGCCGTCTCCTCGTCGCCCGTCTCCGGGACCGAGCCCGAGTCGCGGGCGGGGCGGAGGGGGAAGGGGTCCACGCGGGTCTCGTCGATGACCGGCGGGGCCGGCTGCGGGGGCTTGGGCATGACCGCCGCCTCGGAGTGGCCGCCGCAGCCGTAGGACAGGGAGACCACACGGCCGTCGGCCGGGGAGAACTCGTTGGCGCAGACGCCGAAGGCCTGGCCGAGGGAGCCGCCGATGGGGGTCAGGAAACCGCAGGTCATACACGTGGCGGGGGCCGCCTGGGCCATCGCGGTCTTCGGGCCGTACGACTCCTCCCAGCGGTCCGCCGCGACATGCAGGCCGTAGCGGGACAGGACGCGGGCCCGGCGCATGCCCAGTTCCTCCGCCACGGCCGCGATCGTGCCTCGGGTGGGGGTCGTGGGCTGGGTGGCCGGGGCGCCGGGGGTGACGTCGGCGTCCTCCGCCTCCGCCAGGTCCGCCATCTCCTGGGAGAGGAGCGAGTTCGGCGGCGGCGCCTCCTCGCCCGTGTAGCCGGGCTCCAGGCGCAGGTCGTCCTGGTCGGTGGGCAGTAGGTCGCCGGGGCCGAGGTCGCCCGGGCGCAGCCGCTCGCTCCACGGGACCCACTCGGGGGCGAGCAGCGCGTCGGGGCCGGGGAGGAGGACCACCTCGTCGAGCGTGACGATCCTGGCGCGGGAGGCGCGGGCCACGGTCGCCGCCCAGCGCCAGCCGCGGTAGCCCAGCTCCTTGCACTCGAAGAAGTGCGTGACAACGCGGTCGCCCTCGGAGACGAGCCCGACGTGCTCTCCGACCACACCTGGCGCGGCGGCCTCCTCGGCGGCGGCGCGGGCGAGATCGACCGCCTCGGCGCACAGGCGGTCGGGGGTGCGGCTTCGCGTGGTCGCTGCGCTCACAGGTATCGCTTCTCTCCTACGCCGTCTCGTCGAGTGCGGCTGCCTGGCGGCGGGCCTGCCGACGGAGCGGACCGGAGGACCGCATCGACGTCTGCATCCGCGCGCTGGGCGCACCTCTGCCATCCATTCTGCGTTATGGCTGAGACACGCACGCTACACCGAACGAGATTCTTCGCCGCCACTCGGCATTCTTTCCTGCCCGCCCACCCGCCTCTTCCGCGCCGTACCGCACTATCCGCCCGCTTCTCAGGGCACTATGAAGCACGTGGCGACCGCGGACAGGCGTGGTGTTCGGGGTGGCGGTGCGAGCCGGGTCGGTGGCGCCGTCCGTTCCGTCGGGCGTGCCCTGCACTTCCCGGTCACCGGGACCGCGCGCGGGATCCGGAAGGCCACGCATGCGCACGGGGCGGGCGAGTCGGGGCTCGGCAAGCTGATCGAGCTGCACGCCGTGAACGGCGCCGGTGACGTGATGATCACCGTGGCGCTCGCCTCCACGGTGTTCTTCTCGGTGCCGACCGACGAGGCCCGGGGGCGGGTCGCGCTCTACCTCGCCATCACGATGGCGCCCTTCACCGTCCTCGCCCCCGTCATCGGCCCCCTCCTCGACCGGCTGCCGCACGGCCGGCGCGCCGCGATGGCCGGGGCCATGCTGGCCCGTGCCCTGCTCGCGCTGGTCATCTCGGGCGCCGTGGCGAGCGGCAGCCTGGAGCTGTATCCCGCCGCGCTGGGGGTGCTGGTCGCGTCCAAGGCGTACGGGGTGGTCCGCAGTGCGGTCGTGCCCCGGCTGCTGCCGCCCCGGTTCTCGCTGGTGAAGGCCAACTCGCGGGTCACCCTGGCCGGTCTGCTGGCCACCGGGGTCGCCGCGCCGGTCGCGGCGGGGCTGCACAGGGCCGGCGATCCCTGGCCGCTGTACGGCGCCTTCGTGATCTTCGTCGCGGGCACGGTCCTGTCGTTCTCCCTGCCGCCCAAGGTGGACTCGGCCAAGGGCGAGGACGTGGCGCTGCTCGCGGCCGACGAGCAGCATCTGCACGGGCCGTACCGGAAGAAGGAGCAGGTCAAGCGGCCGGGGCTGCGGACCGTGGGGCCCGCCGTGACGCACGCGCTCGGCGCCAACGCCTCCCTGCGCTGCCTCTCCGGCTTCCTGATCTTCTTCCTCGCCTTCCTGCTGCGCGAGCACCCGCTGACCGGCGAGAGCGCGGCGGTCTCGCTCGGGATCGTCGGTGTCGCCGCCGGCGTGGGCAACGCGCTGGGTACGGCCGTCGGGGCCTGGCTGAGATCACGCGCCCCGGAGATCATCATCGTGACGGCCGTCGCGGTGGTGCTCGGCACGACGATCGTGGCCGCCCTGTTCTTCGGGGCGTTCCTGGTGGCCTGCCTCGCCGCCGTCGCCGGGTTCGGCCAGGCGCTGGCCAAGCTGGCCCTGGACGCGCTGATCCAGCGGGACGTGCCGGAACTGGTGCGCACCTCGGCGTTCGCCCGCTCGGAGACGCTGCTGCAGATGGCCTGGGTGTTCGGCGGCGCCGTCGGCATCGTGCTGCCGCTCAACGGCACCGTCGGCCTGCTGATCGGCGCGGCGTTCGTGGCGGCCGGCTGGCTGAGCACCGTCAAGGGCCTGCTCGCCTCGGCCCGCCACGGCGGCCGCGCCCGGCCCCGGGTGGCCTGACATGCCCGACGCCACCCTGACCTCGGCATAACGAAGCGGACACGGTTTCCCGAACCACAGGCACGGCTGGCGTAACGAACCGGGCACGCCGCACCCCACGTGGGCGGACGGCTCGGGGCGCCCGATAGCCTTCGGCCATGACCACGCTGCCCCGCGGCGAAGCCGCTGATGTACACCGGGCTGTGCGACGCCGCCGCGCCGTCGCCGCCGCCGGCGCCGTTTCCGCCGGACTGCTCCTGCTCACGGCCTGCGAGAAGCCGACGCCCGTCGCGACGGTCACCGTCGGCGACAGCTCGGTCAGCTCCGAGGCCGTCTGCTACAACGACGGCAAGGCGCTGGACGCCCAGTCGCTGACGAAGTGCGTCAAGAACATCGGCAACGCCAAGTCGATCACGGTGGACCAGGACCAGACGGTCCGCGTCGGTGTCGACCCGAAGATCGCAGACGCCGGCTGGGTCCTCCTCGTGAACGGCC
This sequence comes from Streptomyces sp. NPDC001093, assembly GCF_040298985.1. Taxonomy (NCBI): domain Bacteria; kingdom Bacillati; phylum Actinomycetota; class Actinomycetes; order Kitasatosporales; family Streptomycetaceae; genus Streptomyces; species Streptomyces sp. NPDC001093. The sequence goes on from NZ_JBEPBF010000002.1 coordinate 101,896, forward strand.
AGCAGTTCACTGCCAGCAAGAAGACGTACCTCACCGTCCCGGGCAGCCTCTTCTTCAACCAGCAGTACGGCACCCAGGGCGCCTTCAACACGATCACGGTCCGCATGGGCGAGAAGTCCAACCAGGGCATGTGGTCGTTCAAGCTGAAGCAGGCCTCCTGACCACGGCCCCCGTGCCGGTCGTACGAGTCCTCGTGGCCACCGCGGTCCCGGCGGAGCGGGACGCGGTGGCACGGGCCTTCCCCGCGCCGGTGGAGCGGGTCAGCCTGCCCGGCGCGGGTCTGACGCGTACGGCCGGAGGCTGGGACCTGCTCGACGCGGGTGTCGGCCCGGCCCGCGCCGCGGCCTCCGTCTCGGCCGCGCTCACCGCGGCCCGTCTCACCGGCACCCCGTACGACCTGGTCGTCTCGGCCGGCATCGGCGGCGGCTTCCAGCCCGGGGCGCCCGTCGGCTCGCTGGTCGTCGCCGACCGGATCACCGTGGCCGACCTGGGCGCCGAGACCGCCGACGGCTTCCTCCCGGTCACCGAACTGGGTTTCGGCACCGTCACCCACCACCCGCCGGGATCGCTGGTGCGGGCCGCCTGCCAGGCCACCGGCGCCCCGGCCGGCACCGTCCTGACCGTCTCCACCGTCACCGGCACCGCCGCCCGCGCCGCCGAGCTGCGCGCCCGGCACCCGAGGGCGCTCGCCGAGGGCATGGAGGGGTTCGGGGTCGCGGAGGCGGCCGCCGCGCACGGCACGCCGGTGCTGGAGATCCGCGCGGTCTCCAACCCGGTCGGCCCGCGCGACCGTGCCGCCTGGCGCATCGGCGACGCCCTCACCGCCCTCACCGAGGGTTTCGGGAAGCTCGCGCCCGCACTGGAGAGTTGGAACCGTCATGACGACCAGTGAGCAGCGGTCCCTGCGGATCGCGTACTCCCCCTGCCCCAACGACACCTTCGTCTTCGACGCCCTCGCCCACGGCCGGATCCCCGGCGCCCCGGCGCTGGACGTGACCTTCGCCGACATCGACATCACCAACGGCATGGCCGAGCGCGGCGAGTTCGACGTACTGAAGGTGTCGTACGCCGTCCTGCCGTACGTCCTCGACGAGTACGCGCTGCTGCCCTGCGGCGGGGCGCTGGGGCGGGGCTGCGGGCCGCTGGTGCTCACGCGCGAGCCGGGCCTCGACCTGACGGGCCGTACGGTCGCGGTGCCCAGCGAGAAGTCGACCGCCTATCTCCTCTTCCGCCTGTGGGCGGCGGACACGCTGTCCGGCGGGGTCGGCGAGATCGTCGTCCTGCCGTTCCACGAGATCATGCCGGCCGTACGGGACGGCAAGGTGGACGCCGGACTGGTCATCCACGAGGCCCGGTTCACCTACCGGAACTACGGGCTGCACAAGCTCGCCGACATGGGCGAGCACTGGGAGAAGACCACCGGGCTGCCGATCCCGCTCGGCGCGATCATCGCCAAGCGCTCGCTGGGCGCCGCCGCCCTGACCCGGCTCGCCGACTCCGTCCGCGCCTCCGTACGGGCCGCCTGGGACGACCCCGAGGCCTCCCGGCCGTACGTCATGGCACACGCCCAGGAGATGGACCCGGCCGTGGCGGACCAGCACATCGGGCTGTACGTGAACGAGTTCACCGCAGGTCTCGGCGAGGACGGCTACGCCGCGATCCGCGGCCTGCTCACACGCGCGGCGGCCGAGGGGCTGGTGCCGCCCCTCGGCCCGGATGCGCTCGCGTTTCCCTGACGGGTGCTCAGACGTCCAGCTGGTCGGCGACCGCGCGCAGCAGGCCGGCGATCTTCTTGCCGGAGGCCTTGTCCGGGTAGCGCCCCTTCTCCAGCATCGGGGTGATGTTCTCGAGAAGGGTCGTCAGGTCCTGCACGATCGAGGCCAGCTCGTCCGGCTTCTTGCGCTGCGCGGCGGCCACGGACGGCGTCGGGTCGAGCACGATCACCGACAGCGCCTGGTCGCCGCGCTGACCGGCGACGACACCGAACTCCACGCGCTGTCCCGGCTTGAGCGAATCGACTCCGGCGGGGAGAACCGAGGAATGGACGAAGACGTCACCGCCGTCGTCGCGGGAGAGAAAGCCGAAGCCCTTCTCGCTGTTGAACCACTTGACCTTGCCGGTAGGCACGTCTGTCCTCGTCCTCGTACTCGTTGGGAAAACTACTTCGGAAACGGCTCTTGATAGCACTAGAGCGGGTCGACCGTGACCCGCCGCTACCAAGGCTAATGGTCTTGGGGCGGGTGACAAGACGTCCCCCGGTTGTTCTCTCGCGCAGGGAACTACCCTGGTCCGGTGCGTGACAAAACCCAAACGAATTCCGCCGCGCCCGGTGACCGGCTGATCCGCGCCGGTGCGATCGTCTTCTTCATCGGGGCCGCGGCCACCCTCGTCACCGTGGCCCCGCTGTTCCTCGGCGCCAGGCCTTTTCCGACGTACATGTTCGGATTGAGCATGCTCATGGCCGTCGGTTTCCTCGTGGCCGGCGCGGGCGTCCTGCGGTCGATCGCCGCCGGCCGGCGTCAGGCGCGGGGCGCCTCACGGTAGGCGGCCAGCCACGCCGGGAAGGCGGACAGGTCCGCCAGGACGACGTCCGCACCGGCGGCGCGCAGTTCGTCGGCGGGGCAGGGGCCGGTCGCCACGGCCACCGACAGCGCTCCCGCCGTACGGGCTCCGCGCACGTCCCCGACGTGATCGCCGACGTACACGCCGGCCCGGTACTCGCGCAGCGCCTCCGCCTTCCGCTCGGCCCACAGGTCGCCCACGACCACGTCGGGCTCGATGCCGAGGTGGCTGAGGTGCAGTTTGGCGTTGGGCTCGTACTTCGCCGTGACCACCATCGTCCGTCCGCCGGCCGCCCGTACCGCGGCTATCGCCTCCCGGGCGCCGTCCATGGCGGGGGTCGCGGCGATGGCGATCGCCGGGTACATCTCCCGGTACAGGGCGGCCATCGCGGGCACGTGCTCCTCGGGGAACCAGTTGACCAGTTCCTCGGCGAGCGGCGGTCCGAGCCGCGTCACCGCCAGATCGGCATCGATGTACGTCCCGGTCCGCTCGGACAGCGCCAGGTAGCAGGCGTGGATACCGGGCCGGGAGTCGATGAGGGTCATGTCGAGGTCGAAGCCGACGGTGAGTGTCATATGCGCATTGTGCCGGGTGCCTCCGGCGGTTCGGCCGGGCGGGACAGCGCCGTAGGGGTTGCTGCGCTTGTCCGACTGCGGGTGTGTCCTGGCCGGCCGCGCCCACGCGGCGGAGCCGCATACCGACACAGGCCCCCGCTCCCCCTTCGGGGCGCTCACCTGCGCCTCTGTGACCGCCACACCACATACAGCGCCGACGCCACCGCCGCCCCCCGGACCACCCACGGCCAGGTCCCGGCGATCGCGTCGTTCATGTGCCCCTGGGCGATCGGCCGGCCCCAGCGGCCGTTGAACCTCCCCCACAGCCAGACCAGTCCGGCCGCGGCCGCCGTACCCGGCAGGATCATCACGGCCGTCTTGGTCTCCGCGGGGGTCAGCCGCCGGGAGCCGTAGGCGATCACCCAGCCGAGGAGCAGGGCGAACCAGTTCCCGAGCACCGCGCCGGCGACCAGCGCGGCGGCGGCCAGCAGCAGGAGGGGATTGGTCCAGCCGGCGGCGGGGCGGAACAGGCGCCGGCGGGCGGCGGAGGGCTCGGCCTCGGCCTCGGTCGCCTCCGGCCCGGGCTCGGCCGTCTCCGGGGCCCGGTCCGCCGGCTTCCGCTCCTTCGGTGGCCGCCTGAGCAGCTCCGGGATCTCCACACCGCCCACGAACCCCGGCACCGAGTCCGTCTCGGCCGCGAGACCGAAGGAGTCGCCGCCCACCCGCCACCAGTCGGGCTGTACGGCGCTGTCCCCGAGTTCGTGCGCGGCCGCCAGGTGCGGCGGGGACGGGGCGTCGCGCGGGGCGGACGGCGCGGGGTCGGTCCCGGCGGGGCGGGGACGGGGAACGGCCCGGCGCAGGCCCCTCAAGCCCTTCAGCCCCTTCAGCCCCTCCTGCCGTTCCCCGTCCGCCGGATCCGGCTGAGCCTTCGGCCCTCGTTCGCGCGGCGCGGGCTGTGCGGGCACGGCGGCGGCGGGCGGCTGCGGCACCCGGCCGGGGCCGGAGGCGGCGGACGCGCCGGACGTGCCCGATGTGCCGCCCGCGGCCTCGACGACCTCGTCCGGGGTGCCCAGCCGGTCAAGGATGCGGCGGACCGCGGCGGGACTGTCGACCGTCGCCTTGGCCCGGTGCCGGTCGATCTCGTTGCGCAGCTCCGACACGAGCCGCATCCGCGTGGCCGACGGCAGCTGCCGTTGCTGAGCGATGTCTCCGACACGGCTCAGGTACTCGTAGACGACCTGGTCGCTCTCGATCCCCAACGGAACCCCTCCGGGGCGACGGTGATGAAACCCCGTGAGGACGGTAGCGCAGAGTCGCCTCCCCGAAACCCGTCCCCGGGCGGGGCCTCACGTGGGCGCCCCTCTCGGGGACGGCACCCGCTACCGTGGGTCAGATGAGCCAAGCGGCCCACCCAGCCCCCCGTTCCCTCGCGGAAGCGCTCCGCGCGCGGGACGACGTCTCCCTGGCCGCGCTGCTGCGCAGCCGCCCCGACCTCATCACGCCCGTCCCGACCGACCTCACCCAGCTGGCGACCCGCGCCGGCACCCGTGCCTCGGTGCTGCGGGCACTGGAGCGGCTGGACCGGTTCGCGCTGCAGACGGCGGAGGCGCTGGCCGTGGCCCCGGACCCGGCCTCGTACGACACGCTCCTCGCCCTGATGGCCGGGGACGCCGGGAACGAGACGGTCACCGCCGCGCTGCCGCATGCCCTCGCCGTCCTGCGCGAGCAGGCGCTGGTGTGGGGCGACGACGAGCGGCTGCGGCTGGTGCGCACGGCCCGCGAACTCCTCTCGCCGTCCCCGCAGCACCCCTCCCCGACGGGGCTCGGGCCCAGCGTGCAGGAGGCCACCTCGGGCATGTCGCCGGGCCGGATCCAGGACATCGTCGCGGCGGCCGGACTGCCCTCGACGCACGATTCGGTGTCCGCGGTGGCCGCGCTCACCGCGCTGTTCAACGACCGGAAGAAGATGGGCGACCTGCTGGCCGAGGCCCCGGAGGCCGCCCGCGAGGTGCTGGCGCGGCTGGTGTGGGGGCCGCCGTACGGGCAGGTCACCCCGGACCCGGCGGCGCACCTGCGCTGGCTGCTCGACCGCGGGCTGCTGCTGCCGACCGCGCCCGGCACGGTGGTGCTGCCGCGCGAGGTCGCCCTGCACCTGCGCGAGGGCCGGGCGCACCGCGTGACCGAGCCGCTGCCGCCCGCCGTGGAGCCGGCCGCGACGCACGGTGCGCAGGTGGTGGACGCGACGGCGGCCGGGCAGGCGTACACCGCGCTCGCCACGGTCGAGGAGCTGCTGAAGGACTGGGACGAGGGCGGCCCGGCCGTGCTGCGGGCCGGCGGGCTGAGCGTCCGTGACCTGAAGCGGACCGCCGTCGCCCTGGACGTGTCCGAGCCGGTCGCCGCGTTCTGGGTGGAGCTGGCGTACGCGGCCGGCCTGATCGCTTCCGACGGCGAGGCCGACGAGCGGTACGCGGCCACACCCGCCTACGACGAGTGGCTGGAGCGGCCCCCCGCCGAGCGCTGGTCCCAGCTGGCTCAGGCCTGGCTGGCGGCCACCCGGACGCCGGGGCTGATCGGCGGGCGGGACGCCAAGGACCGTACGCTCGCCGCGCTCGGCCCCGGCCTGGACCGCTCGGCCGCGCCCGAGGTACGGCACCGGGTGCTGACCCTGCTGGCCGGGCTGCCGGCGGGCGCGGCCCCGGACACCGAGTCGGTGCTGGCCCGGCTGCGCTGGGAACGGCCGTTGCGCGGACCCCGGCAGCAGGACGGCGAAGAGGACCTGCGCTCCCGGCTGGCCCGCTGGACCCTGTCCGAGGCGGAGATGCTGGGCCTCACGGGGCGGGGCGCGCTGTCGGCACACGGGCGGGCCCTGCTGGGCGCCCCGGCGGCGGGACCGGGCTCGCGCGCCGCGTCGGTCACCCCGGGCGCCTCCGCCTCGCCGGGCACCGGTCCCGGCGACAAGCTCCCCGTCCACCATCACCACCGTCCCGCCCCCGCCCCGGCCCCGCTCTCCCCCGCCGAGCAGGCCGTGGCGACGGCCGCCGCCGCCCGGCTCCTCGCGCCGCTCCTGCCCGAACCGCTGGACCACGTCCTGCTCCAGGCCGACCTGACGGCGGTGGCCCCCGGACCGCTGCGACGCCCCCTCGCCGATCTGCTGGACGTGCTCGCGGACGTCGAGTCCAAGGGCGGCGCGACCGTGTACCGCTTCACCCCGGCCTCGGTACGGCGTGCCCTGGACGCCGGCCGTGCCGCCGCCGACCTGCACGCCTTCCTCGCCGAGCACTCCCGCACCCCGGTGCCGCAGCCGCTCGCCTATCTGATCGACGACGTGGCCCGCAAGCACGGCCACCTCCGGGTCGGCGCGGCCTCGGCGTACGTACGCTGCGACGACGACACCCTGCTGAACGAGATCCTCGCCGACAAACGCGCCGCCGCCCTGCGGCTGCGCCGCCTCGCCCCGACCGTGCTGGCCGCCCAGTCCGACCCGGCGACACTGCTGGAGGGCCTGCGCGCGATGGGCTACGCGCCGGCCGCCGAGTCCGCCGAGGGGGACGTCCTGATCGCCCGCGCCCACGCCCACCGCACCCCGCCGCGCACGGCTCCCGAGCCGGTCCCGGACGGCCCGCCGTCGCCCGACGCCACGCTGCTCACGGCGGCGATCCGCGCGATCCGGGCCGGCGACCTGGCCGCCACCACCCCGCGCAGAACCGTCGGGGAGGGGGCTCCGCCGGCGGGCGGTGAACTGCCGCGCACCTCCCCCGCCGAGACCCTGGCCACCGTGCAGGCCGCCGTCCTGACCGGCGAGTCCCTGTGGATCGGCTACGTCAACGCCGAGGGCACCGCCAGCCAGCGCGTCATCGCCCCGGTCAAGGTGGAGGGCGGTTTCGTCACGGCGTACGACCACACCGCGGACGAGGTGCGCACGTATCCGCTGCACCGGATCACCGGGGTGGCGGAGCTCGCGGAAGACTGACGGTGATCCTCGGCGTTTAGGGCACACTGGACGTTTGGCCGTTGTGGAAAGGGTGTGTGCCGCACGTGAACGGACCGCTGATCGTCCAGTCCGACAAGACCCTGCTCCTGGAAGTCGACCACGAGCGGGCCGATGACTGCCGGCGTGCCATCGCGCCGTTCGCCGAGCTGGAGCGGGCGCCCGAGCACATCCACACCTACCGGGTCACCCCGCTCGGGCTGTGGAACGCGCGTGCCGCCGGGCACGACGCCGAGCAGGTCGTGGACGCGCTGGTGCAGTACAGCCGGTATCCGGTGCCGCACGCGCTGCTCGTGGACATCGCCGAGACGATGGACCGCTACGGCCGGCTCACGCTCACCAAGCACCCCGCGCACGGGCTGGTGCTGACCACCACCGACCGGCCGGTGCTGGAGGAGGTGCTGAAGTCCAAGCGGATCGCCCCGCTGGTCGGGGCGCGCATCGACAAGGACTCGGTCGTCGTGCACCCGTCGGAGCGCGGGCAGATCAAGCAGACGCTGCTGAAGCTGGGCTGGCCGGCCGAGGACCTCGCCGGGTACGTCGACGGTGAGGCGCACCCGATCGAGCTGCTGGAGGACGGCTGGGCCCTCAGGCCGTACCAGAAGCAGGCCGTGGAGAACTTCTGGCACGGCGGCAGCGGTGTGGTCGTACTCCCCTGCGGCGCCGGAAAGACGCTGGTCGGCGCGGGTTCGATGGCCCAGGCCAAGTCCACGACGCTCATCCTGGTCACCAACACCGTCTCGGCCCGGCAGTGGAAGCACGAGCTGGTGAAGCGGACCTCGCTGACCGAGGACGAGATCGGCGAGTACAGCGGCACGAGGAAGGAGATCCGCCCGGTCACCATCGCCACCTACCAGGTGCTGACCACCAAGCGGAAGGGGATCTACCCCCACCTCGAACTCTTCGACTCCCGGGACTGGGGTCTGATCGTCTACGACGAGGTGCATCTGCTGCCCGCTCCCGTCTTCAAGTTCACGGCGGATCTCCAGGCCCGGCGCCGGCTCGGCCTGACGGCCACCCTCGTCCGCGAGGACGGCCGCGAGTCGGACGTGTTCTCCCTCATCGGGCCGAAGCGGTTCGACGCGCCCTGGAAGGAAATCGAGGCGCAGGGGTACATCGCGCCGGCCGACTGCGTCGAGGTCCGGGTGAATCTGACGGACTCCGAGCGGCTGGCCTACGCCACCGCCGAGACCGAGGAGAAGTACCGCTTCTGTGCGACGACGGACACCAAGCGGAAGGTGACGGAGGCGATCGTCCGCCGTTTCGCCGGGCAGCAGATCCTCGTCATCGGCCAGTACATCGACCAACTCGACGAACTGGGCGAGCACTTGAACGCCCCGGTCATCAAGGGCGAGACCTCCAACGCCCAGCGCGAGAAGCTCTTCGGCGCCTTCCGGGAGGGCGAGATCAGCGTGCTGGTGGTGTCGAAGGTCGCGAACTTCTCCATCGACCTGCCGGAGGCGACGGTCGCCGTCCAGGTGTCCGGCACCTTCGGCTCCCGCCAGGAGGAGGCCCAGCGCCTCGGCCGCGTCCTGCGCCCCAAGGCCGACGGCCACCAGGCCCACTTCTACTCGGTCGTCGCCCGCGACACCATCGACCAGGACTTCGCCGCCCACCGCCAGCGCTTCCTGGCCGAACAGGGCTACTCCTACCGGATCGTGGACGCCGACGAGATCCTGGCGGAGGACAGCACCGGCTGAGCCGCCCGGAGCGCCGCCGCCGCGACCAGCGCCGGCCCCAGCGCGGGTACGGCGATGCCAGGGGCCGTTGCCACCAGGGCAGGTGCAGGTCGCGGTCGCCCTCGTGCGGGACGAGCCAGAGGGTGCGGGCCGTGAAGGCCGTGGCCGTGAAGGCCGTGGCCGTGAAGGCCGCGAGCCGGAGACGGCCCTCGGCCAGCAGCACCGCGAGGAGCGGGACGCACCACACCCAGTGGTGGGACCAGCTGATCGGTGAGACCAGCAGGGCCGTGAACGCGGTGAGCAGGACGCCGTGCCGTTCCTCGCGGACGCGGGCCGCCAGGTACAGGCCCGCCACCGCGGCCACCGCCGCCGGGACCGCCCAGGCCAGGCCCGGCGCCGGAGTGCCGAGCGCTCGCGCGGTCAGGCCCCGCAGGGACTGGTTGTCCACGATCCAGGCCTTGCCGACGCGACCGGTCTCGTACAGCCGCCGGGTCCAGAAGTCGGCGCTCGCGGACGGGAGCAGCAGGGCGCCGAGCAGGGCCGTACCGGCGAGGGCCGCCGTCGCGGTCGCCGCCTGCCGTCCGCGCCCCCGCAGGAACAGGTACGCCACGAACACCGCCGGGGTGAGCTTGATCCCGGCCGCGATGCCCAGGGCCACGTCCCTGCCCCGGGCTCCCGGGGGCCGGGTGAGGTCCCACAGGACCAGGCAGGCGACGGCCAGGTTGATCTGCCCGAACGGGACCGTCTGGAAGACCGGTTCGAGCCAGAGGGACAGGGCGGTGGCCGTGCAGAGCAGGGGCCGGGAGGGCGTGCTTCCCGCGAGGCGGGCGGAGAGGGCGATCAGGGCGGCGAGCAGGAGCGCGTTGCCCGCGAGGAAGGCCGCCTTCAGGGCCGGGACGGGAAGCCGCACAGCCGGGACGAACAGGATCGCGGCGAAGGGCGGGTAGGTCGCGGGGAGGCGTCACCGGGTGACGGTGAAGCCGTACAGATCGGTGCCGTGGGCCACGGCCGCGCCCTCGGCGCGGTAGACGAGCAGGTCGGCCATGGGTGCGTGCCGCAGGACGCACAGCGTGGCGAAGGCGGCGAGGGAGAGGGCGAGGAGGGGGAGGGCGAGGAGGGCTGACGTCCGTTTCCGCGCCGGTTGTTCTGGCACGGACGCGACCCTATGCGGTCACTTACGGCGTATGCCCGCTTCCTCGCCGTACTCGCCGAGGATCACGACGCCGAACGCCGCCTCCGCGAACACCTTGACGGCGCGCAGGGCGTTGCCGAGCCAGTGGTGATGCGGGCCGTCCACGGCAGTTGCGCCGGCCGGCGGTCGGACAGGACCTGGAGAGATGGTTGCTGCGCTCATGCCTTCATAGTCGCTCTCGCGCGGTGTGACCGGCATCGGTCTCCAGAGCCAATCTCTCCCTTCTTCGCCTACCTCTCAGGGCGGAGCACTTCCCCTACGCCGGGCGGCCTCGCCCCCTAGGGGTCCCCATCCGGATTCGCGGCCCGGACCGGAGTGCGCCCTCGCAATCCCTTCCCGCGCCCGTGCCGGCCCGGGCCCTGCCGCCGTGCCACGGTCCACGTGAAAACGTTCCTCCGGCACACGCCACCGGCACCTGCGGAGCACGAGCCTCCGCCGCACGGACGCCCGTTCAGCGCTCGAACACACCACCAACGGGCGGAATCTGAAGACAATCCGACTGTTCTCCCCCATCTTGTCGGGCCGGCCCGCTCCCCGGCTATCTGGTGGCAGGCCGCCCTCGGGGGGGCGGATGGACAACCCGCAAAGGAGAGCACCCATCATGAAGAAGGCCTACGAGGCACCGACCCTCGTCCGACTCGGTTCCTTCCGCAAGGAGACCGGGCTCCTGCAGCGGCACGGCAACGACCGGATCATCCTGAGCAAGAACTGAACGGCGGACGAGCGACGGCCTGTGCCTCGACGTCATGACTGATCTGCACGCAAGTGCGGGGACGGGCCACGGCGACGCGCACTTCGCGGTCTTCGCCGACCGCGCGGACGCAGCCGCCGTGGCCCGCTCCTTCGCCCGCCCCGGCACCCGCAGCCTCGATCACGCCTCGGGCCGGCCCTGGCTCGTGGGCCACTGGCACGACCAGGAGATCGTCAGCGCCCGTGTCGGCCCCGCCGCCCTCGCCCTCGTCGGCTGCGTCCCCGTCGACGCCACGGAGCTGGAACGGGTCGCCCGATCTCTGCGCGACCTCGCCGCACTGGACGCCTGGGCCCGTTCGCTGCCCGGCAGCTGCCACCTCGTCGCCGCCCTCGACGGGCGGATCCGGGTGCAGGGCACGGCCTCCGGTCTCCGGCTGGTCTTCCACGCACCGGTCGACGGCACCCGGGTGGCCGCGACCCGGGCGGACGTCCTGGCCGCCGCACTCGGCGTCGAACCGGTGCCGGAACGCCTGGCCGTACGGCTGCTCTGGCCCGTTCCGCACCCCCTGCTCGACGAACCGCTGTGGCCCGGCATCACCGCCGTCGCCCCGCACGAGGCGCTGATCCTCGCGCCGGACGGCCGAGGCGCACGCCACACCCGCTGGTGGACGCCCCCGGAACCGGTCGTTCCGCTGCGCACCGGCGCTCCCCGGGTCCGCGAGGCCCTCGCCGAGGCCGTCCACGCCCGCACCCGGCACGGCGGCACGGTCAGCTGCGACCTGTCCGGCGGCCTCGACTCCACCTCCGTCTGCTTCCTCGCCGACCGCTCACCGGCCCGCGTCGTCGCCTCCACCTGGCCCGGACGCGACCCCGCCGACACCGACCTGCACTGGGCGAAGCGGGCCGCCGCCGCCCTGCCGGACGTCGAGCACGTCATCTGGGACGCCGAGGCCTCACCCCTCGTCTACACCGGACTGCTCGCCATCGACGACGTACTGGACGAGCCCACCATCGGTGTCATGGACCGCGCGCGTGTCCTGCACCACCTGCCGGCCATGGCCGAACGGGGCAGCCGGGTGCATCTGACGGGCATCGGCGGCGACCACGTGGCCTGGTGCTCCGAGGCGTACTACCACCGGCTGGCGCGGCGCCGTCCGCTGTTCGCGCTGCGGCAGCTGCGCGGCTTCAGGGCGCTGTGGCAGTGGCCGCTCGGCCCCATGCTCGCCACGCTGGCCGACTCCCGCCCCTACGGCACCTGGCTGGCGGACGCGGAACACCGGCTGCGCGACCCGCTGGCCCCGACGGTCGCCACCAGCCTCGGCTGGGGCATGAGCCCCCGCCTGTTCGAGTGGGTGACACCGGAGGCGGAGCACCTGGCCCGTACGGCGCTGCGCACGGCCGCCCGGCGGACCCGGCCGCTGCACCCCGACCGGGGACTCCACGCCGACCTCGAACAGATCCGCAACTGCACCCGCATCATCCGGCAGTGGGACCACATGGCGGCCCGCTGCGGGCTGCCCATGGCCTCGCCGTTCCTCGACGACCGGGTCGTCGAGGCCGCCCTCGCCGTCCGCCCCGACGAACGCGTCTCGCCCTGGCGGTACAAGCCCCTCCTGACCGCGGCCATGCGCGGCATCGTGCCCGAGGAGTGCCTGCGCCGGACCGACAAGGCCACCGCCGCGAGGGACGCGGCCGACGGGCTGCGCGAGCACCGCGGCGACCTGAAGGCGCTGTGGGAGGACTCGCGGCTGGAACGGCTGGGCCTGGTGGACGGCGACGTGCTGCGCCGCCTCGCGGAGCGCCCCGCCACCCGGCACCTGCGGGAGGCCGTCCTGTACTCGACCATCTCGGTCGAGGTCTGGCTGCGCGCCCTCGGCCGTACGCGGCACGACGCACCGATGTGACCCCACTGACGAGACCGACGAAGGAGAGCCGTCATGGCATTGCGGTTCGGTGCCGAGATCTGCACCGCGAAGACCGACTACGGCACCGTCCTCCTCGACCAGCGCTCCGGCGAGTACTGGGAGCTGAACCCCACCGCGACCCTGGTGGTCGACACGCTCATGGCGGGCGGTGACGAGGCGGCCGCGACGGCGGCGGTCGCGGAGGCGTTCGACGTCGACCCCGACCGCGCACGGGCCGACGTCGACGCCCTGGTGGAGCAGCTGCGCGCCGGGGGGCTGGCCGAATGAGCACGCCCAGTGCCCTGGAGCGGCCGCACGGGGTCCCCCTCGGCCGCCGGCTCGCCGCCCGCACGGTCCTCCTGCCGGCCGTCGTCCTCTCCCTGCTGCCACCCCGTCACATCCGCGCGGCCCTCGGCCTGCTGCGCCGCGGCGCCGCCCCCGCCGGCGCGGCACAGGCCCAGCGCGCCCGCGACGCCGTGTGCGCGGTGAGCCTGCGCTGCGCCGGGCCCAAGGGCTGCCTGCCCCGCTCGCTCGGGGCCGCCCTCCTGTGCCGTCTCGGCGGCACCTGGCCGACCTGGTGCACGGGCGTCCGGGTCGTACCGCCGTTCACCGCGCACGCCTGGATCGAGGCGGAGGGCCGGCCGGTCGGCGAGGACGCGCCCGACGGCTACTTCGCCCGTCTGCTGGCCGTCGGGCCGGTACGGCGATGACGGCCGGTGAGCAGGAGACCCACGGCGACGACGACACCGACCGGTCCACGCGGGCCGCGATCCTCGCGGTCTACCGGCTCACCGCCCGCCACCGCGGTGCGATCGCCCTGGCCACCACGCTGACCCTGGTCGCGTCGGCGCTGGGGCTCGCCCAGCCGTTGCTGGCCAAGCGGGTGGTGGACGCCGGCAGCGGGCAGCAACCCCTCTGGCCGCCGCTGCTGCTGCTCACCGCCCTGTTCGCCGCCGAGGCCGGCACCGGCGCCACCGGCCGGTTCCTGCTGGAGCGGACCGGCGAAGGCGTCGTACGGCAGCTGCGCCACACGCTGGTGGGGCGGCTGCTGCGGCTGGAGATGCGGGAGTACGACCGGCAGCGCGGCGGCGACCTGATCGCGCGGGTGACCGCCGACACCACCCTGCTGCGCGAGGTGGTCGCCCAGGCGCTGGTGGACCTGGTCACCGGGTCGGTGGTCGCCGTCGGCGCGCTGGCCCTGATGGCGTGGCTCGACCCGCTGCTGCTGGTGCTCGTCACGGCGACCGTGGCGTCCGCGGCGGCCGTGGTCGCCCTGCTGCTCCGGGGAATCCGCACCGCCTCGGAGCGCCTGCAGTCGTCCGTCGGCGCCGTCGCCGCCGACCTCGAACGCGCCCTGGGCGCGCTCGCCATGGTCCGCGTGTACCGCGCCGAGCAGCGTGAGGCGGAGCGCATCGGCGCCCGCGTCGACGAGGCCTGCGCCGCCGGGGTGCGCACCGCGAAGTACGCCGCGGTCATGAGCTCGGCCGTCGAACTCGCCGTCCAGGGCTCCTTCCTGCTGGTCCTCGTCGTCGGAGGCCTGCGCGCCCACGGCCACGGTCACTCCCTGGGCGACCTGGTGGCGTTCCTGCTGTACGCCTCCTACCTCGTCGTCCCGCTGTCCTCGGTGTTCCGCGCGGCCGGGCTGATCCAGCGCGGCATGGGCGCCCACCTGCGGATCGAGCAGACCCTGAAGCTGCCCGTCGAGCCCACCGGCCCCGCGGAAGGGCCCGCCCGGCAGACACCCGCGCACGGACCGGCCCTCGGACCACCGGCTCTCGAACTGGAGGACGTCCACTTCGCCTACCGGCCGGGGCGGCCGGTGCTGCGGGGGGTCTCCTTCACCGTGCCGCAGCACCGGCAGGTCGCCCTGGTCGGACTGTCCGGGGCGGGCAAGAGCACCGTGTTCGCGCTGGTCGCCCGGTTCTACGAACCCGATGCCGGCCGGCTCCGCCTCCACGGGCGCCCCGCCGCGGCACTCTCCCGCGACGCCGGCCGGGCCGGGCTCGCGATCGTGGACCAGAACAGCCATGTCGTGCGCGGCACGCTCCGCGACAACATCGTCTACGGCCGCCCCGACGCGACCGAGGACGAGGTGCGCCGGGCCCTGAAGCTGGCCCGCCTCGAGGAGGTGGCCGAGCGGCTGCCCGGCGGCCTGCACGGCACCGTCGGGGAACACGGCGCCACCCTGTCGGGCGGCGAGCGCCAGCGCGTCGCCCTGGCCCGCGCCCTGCTCACCCGCCCGGCGCTGCTGCTCCTGGACGAACCCACCTCCCACCTCGACGCCCTCAACGAGGCCGCGCTCACCGCAGCGCTGAAGGACATCACCGAGGAGTGCGCGGTCCTCGTCGTGGCGCACCGGCTCTCCACCGTTCAGCACGCGGACCGGATCGTCGTCCTGGAGGAGGGCCGGGTCACCGCGTGCGGTCGTCATGAGGAACTGCTCACCGCCAGTCCGGTGTACCGGCGGCTGGCGGCGGCGCAGACGGTCCGGCCGGCCGGTGCGCCCGCCGATCACGCCCATAACGATCACATCAATAATTCACTGGCCCGCCCCTGAGTGCCTGCCCTAGAATCTCCGCTCTTGCCCGCCTCCCCCTCGTGGAGAGCCACCGCCCGGACGGAAACCGGGCGGCCCCCTGTCATGCCAAGAGCAGATCCGGAGGCACCCCCTTGTCCGCGCCCGCCCACGAACCGCTCGACGACCGCCTCGACGACCCGCTCGCCCGAGAGCGCTCCCACCTCGCCTCCTCCCGCGCCGCGCTGCGCGCCATGCGTGAGGACGTGGAGTCCCTGGACATCCGGGACGTCACCGCGAACTGGGTCAACGCCGAGGTGCTGTCCCGCCAGATCGACGAGCGGATCAGGGCGCTGGCCGACCTCAGCGACACCCCGCTGTTCTTCGGCCGGCTGGACTATCTGCACGCACCCGGCGCGGACCAGGCCGAGGGAGCCGAGGGCGAGCGCTTCTACATCGGGCGGCGGCACGTCCACGACGCCGACGGCGACCCCATGGTCATCGACTGGCGCGCCCCGGTCTCGCAGCCGTTCTACCGGGCGTCCAAGAAGGACCCGATGGACGTCGGGCTGCGCCGCCGCTTCGGCTACACCGGCGGCGACCTGACCGCGTACGAGGACGAGCACCTCTCCGACCCGGCCGAGGCGGCCGCGACCAGCAAGCTGCTCCAGCAGGAGATCGAGCGGCCGCGCGTCGGCCCCATGCGGGACATCGTCGCCACCATCCAGCCCGAGCAGGACGAGATCGTCCGCTCCGGTCTGTCCGGCACGGTCTGCGTCCAGGGCGGCCCCGGCACCGGAAAGACCGCCGTCGGCCTGCACCGGGTCGCCTACCTCCTCTACGCCCACCGGGAGCGGCTCGCCCGCACCGGCACCCTGGTGATCGGGCCGAACAAGTCCTTCCTGCACTACATCGAGCAGGTCCTGCCCGCGCTGGGTGAGCTGACCGTGCAGCAGGCCACCGTGGACGACCTGGTCGCGCATGTGGAGGTGCGCGGCACGGACGACGCGGCCGCCGCCGTGATCAAGGGCGACGCCCGGATGGCCGAGGTGCTGCGCCGGGCCCTGTACTCCCACGTGACCCTGCCGACGGAGGCGGTCGTGGTGGTGCGCGGCTCCCGGCGCTGGCGCGTGCCGTCGTACGAACTGGAGGACATCGTCCGGGAGTTGCTGGCGCGGGACATCCGTTACGGCGCCGCCCGCGAGGCCCTGCCGCAGCGGATCGCGCACGCGGTGCTGGTGCAGATGGAGCGCTCGGGCGAGGCGCCGGACGACCGGGTGCAGGACGCGGTCGCCCGCAACAGCGCGGTGAAGGCGGCCGTGAAGGAGATCTGGCCGGCCGTAGACCCGGCGAAACTCGTCCTGCGCCTGCTGACGGACGCGGACTTCCTCGCCGAGCACGCCGCCGGTGTCCTGGACGAGGACGAGCAGAAGACGATCCTGTGGGCCAAACCGGTGCGCAGTGTGAAGTCGGCCAAGTGGTCGGCGGCGGACGCGGTGCTGATCGACGAGGCGGCGGATCTGATCCGGCGCACGCACTCGCTGGGCCATGTCGTCCTGGACGAGGCCCAGGACCTGTCCCCCATGCAGTACCGGGCCGTGGGCCGCCGCTGCACCACGGGCAGCGCGACGGTGCTGGGTGACCTGGCGCAGGGCACGACTCCCTGGGCGACCCGCAGCTGGGACGAGGCGCTGGCCCATCTCGGCAAGCGGGAGGGGGTCGTCGAGGAGCTGACGGCCGGTTTCCGCGTCCCCACGGACGTCATCACCTACGCCTCCCGGCTCCTCCCGCACATCGCCCCCGGCCTCACCCCGGTGGCCTCCGTCCGTGAGAACCCCGGCTTCTTCGAGGTCCGTGCGGTCGCCGGGACGTCCGAAGTGATCGCCGCCTGCGAGGAGTTGCTGCGCAACGAGGGCTCGACCGGCCTGATCGCCGCCGACGCCCGCATCCCGGCGCTGGCCGAGGCCCTGACGGCGGCGGGGATCACCTGCCTGGCCCCCGGCGAGGAGACCACCCAGGAGACCCGTCTCACCCTGGTCCCGGCGTCCCTCGCCAAGGGTCTGGAGTACGACTACGTGGTCCTGGACGAGCCGCAGGCGGTGGTGGACGGCGAGCCGGACGAGCGCACGGGGCTGCGGCGGCTGTACGTGGCGCTCACGCGTGCGGTGTCCGGACTGATCGTGACCCACGCGGCACCGGTACCGGCTCAGTTGGCCTGAGGGCGCGCGGCTAGGGTGTCGTGCCGTCCCCGCATGTCCCCATGGAAAGGCCTCCGTTGAGCACACCGCCGTCCCCGTACCCCGGCTACCAGCAGGCTCCCGGGCCGTACCCGCAGCAGCCGGCCCCGTACCAGCAGGCACCCGGGCCGTACGCACAGGTGCCCGGGGCATACCAGCAGCCGGCGCCCGGGGCGTACCAGCAGGCACCCGGGCCGTACGCGCCCCAGCAGGCGCCCGGCGCCTACGGCCAGCCCCAGGCTCCCTACCAGCAGGCCCCCGGCGCCTACCCGTCCGCCGCCGCGCCCGCGCCCGGCGGTCCCGGGTGCGAGGTGTGCGGAGCCGCACCCGCCGCACGGATGACCATCCGCGGCCACCAGGGCATGCTGATCATCATGCGCAACCTGTGGCGCAAGGGCACCTTCTGCCACACCTGCGGGCTCGCCGTCTTCCGAAAGATGCAGTCGGACACCCTGGCGCAGGGCTGGTGGGGTCCGATGTCGATGCTGATCACGCCCATCACGCTGCTGATCAACCTCTTCACCCTGTCCAAGATCCGCAAGCTCCCCGCGCCGGTCGCCCCCCAGGGCCCCGGGCTGGACCCGGGCCGCCCGGTGTTCAGCCGCCCGACCGGAATCGTGGGTCTCTTCCCGCTCACCGCCTTCGCCGTGCTGGTGCTCCTCGTGCTCGTCGGGTTGGCGGCCGGCTGACGCGGCGGCGGTCTGTCGGCGCTACTCCCCGTCCAGCGCCCTCCGCCATCCGGCCACGGCTCCCTCGGAAACCGGCCCCTCCCACCCGGAGGGCCGGGCCGCCCCGCCGATGTGGAAGGCGTCGATGCCGGCGGCCCGCAGCCGTGGGACGTGGTCGAGGCGGAGCCCTCCGCCGACCAGGAGGGTCTGGCCGTACCCGGGCTCTCCCCGCCGGCCCGCCTCGGCCTCCAGCGTCGGCAGTCCCGCGTCGACCCCGTCGGCGGCCCCCGCGGTGAGGTAGGTGTCGAGGCCCGGCAGGTCGGCGAGCTGCTTGCGCACGGCGTCGCGGTCGGCGGCGCGGTCGATCGCCCGGTGGAACGTCCACGCGCAGCCGTCCAGCACGCCGGCCACCCGCTCGACGGCGGCCAGGTCGACCCCGCCGGCCGGGTCGAGGAAGCCGAGGACGAACTGGTCGGCGCCGGCCTCGCGCAGGTCGCCGGCCACCCGGACCAGACGGTCCACGTCTCCGGCCGCGAACCCGTCCGCGAGGCGGAGCATCACGCGCAGGTCGATGTCGACGGCGACCCGGATCCCGGCGACGGTGGCGGGCGCCGGGCTGAGCCCGTCGGCCGCCATGTCGGTGACCAGCTCCAGGCGGTCCGCGCCTCCGGCCTGGGCGGCGACCGCGTCCTGGACGTCGAGCGCGATCACCTCCAGGACTGCACGCTTGCTCATGGCACCCCATTCGTCCGTCGATGGCTACAGGTCTAGTCCAATTCCAAGACTACGCCTGTGCCGGGGGTGCCGACGGCGCGCGCCACGGAAGAATGGGTGCATGGCCGACCTCGACGCCCTGCGCCTCCGTTTCGTCCGCGCGCTGGAAGCAGCCCGTGGCCCGGGCGGCGGCCCCGACCCCGCGCCGTACGCCGACAACCTGCTCGCCCGCTGGCAGGAGCCGCAGCGCCGGTACCACACGGTGGCCCACCTCACCGCCGTCCTCGACCGCATCGACGTCCTGGAGCAGTACGCCGCCGACCCGGACGTCGTGCGCCTGGCCGCCTGGTTCCACGACGCGGTCTACCTCCCGGAGCGGTCCGAGAACGAGGAGCGCTCGGCCCGCCTGGCCGAGCGCGCGCTCCCCGAGGCCGGGG
Source organism: Streptomyces sp. NPDC001093 (assembly GCF_040298985.1). Lineage (NCBI taxonomy): Bacteria > Bacillati > Actinomycetota > Actinomycetes > Kitasatosporales > Streptomycetaceae > Streptomyces > Streptomyces sp. NPDC001093. The sequence continues at coordinate 121,036 of NZ_JBEPBF010000002.1, forward strand.
TCTCTCAGGAGACGACCGCCGCGGTCGCCCGGCTGGTCCGGCTCACCGTCACGCACGACCCGGCCGACGACGACCGCGACGGCCAGGTGCTGTGCGACGCGGACCTCGCGATCCTGGCCGCGCCCCCGTCGGCGTACGCCGTCTACACCGCCGAGGTGCGCGAGGAGTACCACTTCGTGCCGAACGACGCCTTCCGGGAGGGCCGTTCGGCGATTCTGCGCCAACTCCTCGCCCTGCCGAGGCTGTTCCACACCCCCTACGGGCAGGAGCACTGGGAGTCCACCGCCCGCTACAACCTCGCCTCCGAGCTGGAAATGCTGTCGACCTGAGGGACGCGGCCCCCTAGGGTTCGCCCCATGCGACCGATAAACGGGGACGATGTGACCGAGGCCGTGGCGGGCTGTACGGCGGCACTGCGCGCGGCGGTGGACCGGGACTGGCAGGCCGTACCGGCCGGGCGGCTGGAGTGGGACTGCCACACCACCGCCGTCCATGTCGCCGACGACCTGATCGCCTACGCCGCCAACCTGGCCGGACGCGCACAGGACGGCTATCTCCCCTTCGAGCTCACCCTCGACGAGGGCACGGACAACGCGGGCCTGCTGCACGTCCTCGAGACGACCGGCGCGCTGCTCGCCGCCGCCGTCCGCACCGCCGAGCCCGGCGTCCGCGGCTTCCACCCCTACCCCTTCCGCAGCGCCGACGCCGAGGGCTTCGCCGCGATGGGCATCGCCGAAGTGCTGCTGCACACCCATGACATGGCCGAGGGGCTCGGGATCGCCTACGAGCCGCCGGCCGAGCTCGTCGAGTCCCTCCTCGCCTGCCTCTTCCCGCACGTCCAGCCCGGCCCCGCCCCCTGGCCGACCCTGCTGTGGGCCACCGGCCGCGGTGAGCTGCCCGGCCGCGCCCCCGTCGGCGAGTGGCGCTGGCGGAACAACCTCGTCATCCCGGCCGAGCGCCTCACCCTGGTCGGCGTCCGCCCGGCCGCCGCCCGCGGTCTGTGCCTGGGCGGCGACGGCGGCTTCACCTGGCTCGACGGCGGTCCGTACGAGGGCACCCGGGAGGCCGCGTCCTTCCTGGTGAAGGCGTACGAAGCCGGTGTGCACCGGCCTGAGTTCGGGGTCTTCGCGCTCGTACGGCACGAGGACGGCCGCGCGATCGGCGGCATCGGCTTCCACGGCATGCCGGACGAGGACGGCCGGGTGGAGATCGGTTACGACCTGGTCGAGGGCGCCCGCGGTCATGGGTACGCCACCGAGGCTCTGCGCGCGCTCGCGGACTGGGCGCTGGCCCGCGACGACGTCAGCTCCCTCTTCGCGACCGTCGACCGGAGCAACTCCGCCTCGCAGGCGGTGGTCACCCGGGCCGGTTTCACGCAGGTCAGCGACGAGGGTGAGGAGTTCGCCTACGAACTGCGCGGCTGAGCAAGCCCCTTGCGCCTGCGCAGCCCCGACTCGCGCAGCAGCCGCACCACTTCGCGGCTGCTGACCTCCACCGCCCCGGCGGCCACAGCGTCCGCGTACCGGTGCGACGGAAGGTCGTAGTGGTCGCGCTCGAAGGCGCGCCTCGGGACGCCCAGCCGCTCGGCGAACGCGTGGAGTTCGTCGTACGACACGTCGCTGACCATGTGCGACCACATGCGGCCGTGTCCGGGCCAGGCGGGCGGGTCGATGTACAGCGTCACGACGAGGTCATTCCGCCCGTGGCCGAGCCCAGCGAGCCCACCGCCGCGACCTTCACGCCCGCCTTGTGGCACACCCAGTGCGGGTCGGGGCCCAGCTCGGGCTCCACGTCCAGCGCGTGCGGGTCGCCGGTGCCGCACACCGGACACAGCGGCCAGCGGCCGTACCGGTCCAGCAGCGCGTCCTGCACGTCCTGTGCGATCAGCCCGGCGACATAGGACGCGCCCTCCGGCCACTGCTCGACCCACCAGCGCCGCTCCACCACGGAGTCCTCGACCAGCGAGACCACGTCCGCCTCCGCGACCTGGCCCGCGACCAGATCGGCGAGCACGAGGGCTCGCGCGGCATGCAGGGCCTGCTCGAGGGGAGTGACGGGTTCCATGGAACCCATTGTGCGCACTCTTGACCCCGGCGCCGAACCGAAAATATCTTTCACTTGTGACCCAGGACGTGAAGGAAATTTTCGGCAGTCCGGGCGGTTCCCTCGCCGCCAAGGTGCGCACCCTCGCCCCGTCCATGACCCGCTCCATGCAGCGCGTCGCGGAGGCCGTGGCGAGCGACCCGGCCGGCTGCGCCGCCCTCACGGTCACCGGCCTCGCCGAGCTCACCGGCACCAGCGAGGCCACGGTCGTCCGCACCGCCCGCCTCCTCGGCTACCCGGGCTACCGGGACCTGCGCCTGGCCCTGGCGGGACTCGCCGCACAGCAGCAGTCGGGCCGGGCGCCCGCGATCACGACCGACATCGCGGTGGACGACCCCATCGCCGACGTCGTCACCAAGCTGGCCTACGAGGAGCAGCAGACCCTCGCCGACACGGCCGCCGGACTCGACACCGTCCAGCTCGGCGCCGCGGTGAACGCCCTGGCCGGCGCCCGCCGCACCGACGTGTACGGCATCGGGGCGTCCGGGCTGGTCGCCCAGGACCTCACCCAGAAGCTCCTGCGCATAGGCCTCATAGCCCACGCCCACAGCGATCCGCACCTCGCCGTGACCAACGCGGTGCAGCTCCGTTCGGGTGACGTGGCGATCGCCATCACCCACTCCGGCTCGACGGGGGACGTCATCGAGCCGCTGCGGGTCGCCTTCGAGCACGGGGCCACGACCGTGGCCATCACCGGCCGGCCGGACTCGCCGGTCACCCAGTACGCCGACCACGTACTGACCACGTCCACCTCACGGGAGAGCGAGCTGCGACCGGCCGCGATGTCCTCGCGGACCAGTCAACTGCTCGTGGTGGACTGCCTGTTCGTGGGAGTGGCCCAGCGTACCTACGAGACGGCGGCGCCCGCGCTGGCCGCGTCGTACGAGGCACTGGCGCACCGGCATCGCACCAGCCCCAGGTGACCGAGCCCAGGTCACCAGTCCCGGGTGGGCAACAGCACGCACAACGGCACCCAGACCTGAGAGAGCCGCCTCCCCATGACCTCCCCCGACCTGCGTCAGCAGTTGGCTTCCCTGACCACCGAGGCCTTCCGCCCCGAGCTCGCCGACATCGACCGTCTGTCCACCCTCGACATCGCCCGCCTGATGAACGGTGAGGACGCGGGCGTGCCCGGGGCCGTGGCGGCGCAGCTGCCCCGGATCGCCACCGCCGTCGACGCCGTCGCCGCACGCATGGCACGCGGCGGGCGGCTGGTCTACGCCGGTGCCGGCACCGCCGGCCGGCTCGGCGTGCTGGACGCCTCCGAGTGCCCGCCCACCTTCAACACCGACCCCGCGCGGGTCGTCGGCCTGATCGCGGGCGGCCCGGAGGCGATGGTGACCTCCGTCGAGGGCGCCGAGGACTCCGGGGAACTGGCCCACCGCGACCTGGACGCCCTGGGGCTCACCCCCGAGGACACGGTCGTCGGCATCTCCGCCTCCGGCCGCACCCCCTACGCGATCGGCGCCGTCGAACACGCCCGCGCCCTGGGCGCGCTGACCATCGGCCTGGCCTGCAACGAGCACAGCGCGCTCGCGGCCGCCGCCGAGCACGGCATCGAGGTGGTCGTGGGACCGGAGCTGATCACCGGCTCCACGCGCCTGAAGGCCGGCACGGCCCAGAAGCTGGTCCTGAACATGCTGTCGACCATCACGATGATCCGGCTCGGCAAGACGTACGGAAACCTGATGGTCGACGTCCGCGCGTCGAACGACAAACTCCGCGCCCGCTCCCGCCGGATCGTCTCCCTGGCCACGGGCGCCTCCGACGAGGAGATCGAGAGGGCCCTCACCGAGTCCGGCGGCGAGGTGAAGAACGCGATCCTCGCCCTCCTCGCCGATGTCGACGGCCCGACGGCCGCCCGCCTTCTGGAGGAGTCCGGGGGCCATCTGCGTGCCGCGCTGGCGCACGCGACCCGCTGACGCGCACGCTCGGGGCGTGCGCAACGACCCCGCCTCCACCGCGACCGCCCTCCTCGACCGGGTCGGCGGCCCGGCCAACGTCACCTCCGCGACCCACTGCATGACCCGCCTCCGGCTGGCCCTCGCCGACCCGGCGGCGGTGGACGAGGAGGGGCTGCGGGCCGTGCCCGGTGTGCTCGGGCTGGTGTCCGACGGGCCGGCCCTGCAGATCGTGCTCGGGCCCGGCGTGGTCGACGAGGTCACGGCGGAGGTGGAGGCGCGGGTCGCGGCCACCGGCCGGCCCGAGCCCGGCGGCACCCGGCCGAGGAGGCAGAGCGGGCCGGGAGAGCCGAGAGAGCCGAAGGAGCCGAAGGAGCGGGCGAAGGAGCCGAAGGAGCGGGCGAAGGAGCAGGCCGCCCCCCTCAAGACCGCCCTGCGCCGGGTAGCGAACGTCTTCGTCCCGCTGATCCCCGCCCTGATCGGCTGCGGCGTCCTGTCCGGCCTCAACGGCCTGCTGCTGAACACCGGTTGGCTGCCGTCCCTGACCCCGGCCCTCTCCTCCGTCGCCTCGGCCTTCCTGGCACTGATCGCGGTGTTCGTCGGCCACAACACGGCGAAGGAGTTCGGCGGCACGCCCGTGCTGGGCGGGGCGGTGGCGGCCGTGGTCGTGTACCCGGGCGTGGCGAGGGTGACGGCCTTCGGCACCCACCTCGCCCCCGGCCAGGGCGGGGTGCTCGGCGCCCTCGCGGCGGCCCTGCTGGCGACCCGCGTGGAGAAGTGGGTCCGGGGCCGGGTGCCGGGCGCGCTGGACGTCCTCCTCACCCCGACGGTCACCGTCCTCGTCCCGGGCCTGGTGACGCTGTACGGGCTGATGTACGCGGCCGGAGTGGTGGCCACGGTGATCGGCACGGCGGCGACCTGGCTGCTGGCCGGCGCCGGAGCGGTGGCCGGACTGCTCCTCGGGGGCCTCTTCCTCCCCCTGGTCATGCTGGGCCTGCACCAGGCCCTCATCCCCATCCACACCACCCTCATCGAGCAGCAGGGCTACACCGTCCTGCTCCCCCTGCTGGCCATGGCGGGAGCGGGCCAGGTCGGCGCGGCGCTGGCCGTGTACGTCCGCCTGCGCCACGACGTCTCCCATCTGCCCCTGCGTACGACGATCCGCTCGGCCCTCCCGGCGGGCCTGCTGGGCGTGGGCGAGCCGTTGATCTACGGGGTGTCCCTGCCGTTGGGCCGCCCCTTCCTGACCGCCTGCGCGGGCGGGGCGGCGGGCGGGGCGTTCGTCGGCTTCTTCGCGATGCTCGGCACCAGGGTGGGCGCGACGGCGATCGGCCCGTCCGGCTGGGCCCTGTTCCCGCTGCTGACGGGCAACCGGGGCATGGGGACGGCGGCGGCGATCTATGCCGGCGGCCTCCTCACCGGCTATCTGGTCGGCTTCCTGGCGACCTATGCCTTCGGCTTCCCCCGCCACCCCCGAGTGGGCGCACCCGCGTGACGTACCGTCCGGCCGGTCGTTCCCCGGGCATGATGAAGAAGCTCCTGGTCACCGCCGTCCTCACGGTCTCCGCCGCCGCCCTGGCGGCCCCCGCCCACGCCGACGTCCGCGGATCCGACGCTGACGCGCGGGCGTGTGTCGAGAACCTCGCCCTGTTCCCCGCGTTCAGTCCCGTCTCGCCGCTGTCGCTGGCGGCCGGGGCCCTCGCCGCCGCCCCCGCCTGCGGAGCACAGAGCGTCCTCGACCACATCGCCGGCTGACGACCGAGCGCCCGGCCCCTCAGCGGCCCGGCGGGCCCTCGGGGGCGCGCCAGACGAGGGTGTACCGCCAGAAGAGCCGCCGCCGGAGCCGGGCGCCGGGCAGCAGTCGGCGCGCCTCCCGGGCGATGCCGGCGAAGGACAGCTCGGGTTCACGGGTCGGCGCGGTCATCGAGACGGGCCGGCGGGTGGTGGGCCGCCCGCGGTTCTTCACCCACCCGGTCAGCAGGTTGAGCGGTATCGCGACCAGCCCGAGCGCATGATCGACGGGACTCGCGGCCCGGGCACAGCCGACGACCACCAGGGTGCCACCGGGCGCGAGCTCCCGGCGGAGCCGGGTGAGGGTCTCGGCGAAGGGGAGGTGGTGGAGCACGGCGACGCAGGTGACGACGTCGTACGGCCCCGGCGGGAGACCGTCCGGGGCGGAGGCGAGGGTGTAGCCGACGGGAGCGGCGGGGTCGGTCAGTTCCCGGGCCCGCCGAAGGATCTCCGGGTCCGCGTCGACCCCCAGCACCCGCTCCCCCCGCCCGGCCAGCAACCGGACCAGGTCCCCACTGCCGCACCCCACGTCCAGGGCGCTGCCGAACCGGCGGGGCAACTGCCGCAGCAGCCACCGGTGATAGTGGGCGTTGTGGTCCCAGGGGTGGGCGGCGTTGAAGCGGTGAAGGGCGTCGATCAGTCGGCTCGGCAGCACGGCTGACACCCTACGGCTCTCCCGGCTCCCCCGGTTCACGGCCGACGCCCCCGTTACCCTTGAGGATCCCCAGTGGAGCCGCCCGACCCCGCCCTGGTCGTCGGCCCCGGACTGGACACCGAGGAACCCAAGGACTGCGCAGGCCGACCATGAACCACGCCCAGCTCGCCGCCCTCGGAAGGGCGCTCCGGCTCCTCGGGGAGCACGGGGAAGCCCTGACCGCCGACACCCCGGACGCCCGGCTGCACGAGATCAAGGCGGATCTGCGCCGGGCACTCGACCTCGTGGACGAGAGCGCCGGGAACGGCGCGCCCAGCACCCGCTGCCCGGAGCATCCCCAGGGCCCCGTGGACGAGAGCGCGCCCGATCTGTGCCTGCTCTGCGAGACCCGGCGCCGGGCGGCCCGCCGCTCGGAGTTCCAGGGCCGGCCGGCCGCCGCCGAGCCCGTGGCCACCGCGCCCTCCCGGTACGGGGTGCGCGGTGACCGGCCCCAGCCCCAGCAGCGCTGGCTGCCGGAGGCCTGGAACGGGCAGGAGTGGCGGCTGTGCGGGACACCGCGGCGGGACCGGCGGGAGGCCGAGGCGTATCTCGCCGCCCAGCGGCGCGGGTCCCGGCCCGCCATGGCCTACCGGCTCGTGCACGAGTTCACCGACTACGAGGTGCTGCGGGTGTGGGGCACCCCCGTGCACGTCGACATCGAGCCGCTGAACGGCCCTCTGCAGGGCGGGTTCAGCTGAGCGTCTTCAGGGACGCGGCGTCGTACGGCTTCAGCTCGTCGAGGCGGTCGGAGAGCACCTTGGCCGCCCACTGAGGGTCCTGGAGCAGCGCGCGGCCGACGGCGACCATGTCGAACTCGTCGGCCTCCAGGCGGTCGAGGAGGTTGTCGATGCCCTTGACCTCGGAGCCCTGGCCCTGGAAGGCGCCCAGGAACTCACCGTCGAGGCCGACCGAGCCGACGGTGATGACCTGCTTGCCGGTGAGCTTCTTCGTCCAGCCGGCCAGGTTCAGGTCCGAGCCGTCGAACTCGGGCAGCCAGTAGCGGCGGGTGGAGGCGTGGAAGACGTCGACGCCGGCCGCGGCGAGCGGGGTGAGGATCGCCTCCAGCTCCTCGGGGGTCTCGGCGAGCCGGGCCGTGTAGTCCTGCTGCTTCCACTGCGAGTAGCGGAAGATGACCGGGAACTCGGCCGAGACCGCCTCACGGACCGCGGCGACGATCTCCGCGGCGAACTGGGTGCGGGCCACCGGGTCGCCGCCGTAGGCGTCGGTACGGCGGTTGGTGCCCTCCCACAGGAACTGGTCGACGAGGTAGCCGTGGGCGCCGTGGATCTCCACGCCGTCGAAGCCGATGCGCTCGGCATCCGCGGCAGCCTTGGCGAACGCGGCGACGACGTCGTCCAGGTCCGCCTGGGTCATCGCCCTGCCGGTGGGCTCGGCGTCCGCCGCGACCAGGCCGGACGGGCCCATCGCGGGGGCCTCCGGGAAGGGGGCCTCCCCGTCCTTGCGGACCATGCCGATGTGCCACAGCTGCGGGACGATGGTGCCGCCCGCCGCGTGCACGTCCTCGGCGACCTTCGCCCAGCCCGCCAGCTGCTCCTCACCGTGGAACCGGGGCACGCGCCCGCTGTTGCCGGCCGACTCGTGCCCCACGTAGGTGCCCTCGGTGACGATCAGACCGACCCCGGCGGCGGCCCGGCGGGAGTAGTACGAGCGCACGTCCTCGCCGGGGATGCCGCCCGGGGAGAACATGCGGGTCATCGGCGCCATCACGATCCGGTTGGGAACGGTGAGACCGTTGAGCGCGATCGGGCGGGACAGGATCTGGGCCGCGCGGGAGGCGGGCGTCGTGGCGGTCACGTGGGGGCTCCTCGTGAGTGCGGGGTTAACCGGTCGGTATGTGAGCACGCATTGTTGCAGCTTCTTAAGTAATCACCTATGCGCTGCCCCACATTCCGCCCCAGGGCAAGCCTTTACGTGACGCCCCTCACACCCTGCTCACCTCAAGCGCCCCCAGAGCTGCGTCGCCGTCTGTTCCGTGAACCCCGTCGGTGAGGGATCCGTCGGCAGCTGCGCCGGCACCGTCGTGTGGTTCCGGCCCGGCTTGTCGGCGAAGAGGGCGACGGTCAGGGTGAGCCGGGCGTCGTAGGCGACGGTCCACACCGTGCGGCGGGTGATGCCGCCGCCCGCTCCCGCCGTGAACAGGCTCGCCGGAGGCCCGGCGGCCGGGGTGGCCCGGAAGCCGCCCTGGACCGGCGCGGCCGCCGCGCGGGCCGCCTGCTCGGGCAGGACCCGGTGGCGGTCGGGGTGCGCGGAGTAGACGGTCCGGCCGTCGCGGGTGATGCGGGCGACGGTGTACGGCGCGGCGTACATGCCGTCGGCCGCGACCGCCGCGTACGCCGACGTGAGCCTCAGCGGTGTGGGCGCGGCCGTCCTCGGCAACCCGGTGAGCGGGGCGCCGAACCGCATCCCCGCCAGCGGCGTCATCGCCGTACCCGCCTCCACCGCCCCGCTCACGGCGTCGTTGAAGGGCTGCCGGGCGTAGTCCGACCCCCCGTACAGCACCCGCACCGCACCGTCGCCGGGCTCGATGCCCACGACGGCGGTGTGCAGCCGTACTCCCTTGCCGGCCTTCTGACCCTTGACCAGTTCCGCCGTCGAGTCCTGCAGGGGGAGGTCGAAGGTGGTGCGCACGGTGTAGCCGCCCTTCGCCAGCTGGTCCTCGGTGATGCCGAGCCGGTCGGCGGCCTCCTTCGCCGCGACGTCGATCAGGTACTGCCGCTGCCCGTCGGTCGCCCCGGGCGGATAGAACCGGAACGCCGGGAAGCGGGCCTCGGCCCGCTGTCTCGCCGTGATGTTCCCGCTCGCCGCCATCGCGTCCAGCACCCACTCCCAGCGGCGTTGGAGCGTCGCCGTGACCTTCGGGTCCGAGCCGGCCTTCTCGTAGTAGGAGGGGAGGTTGATGACGGCGGCCAGGGCCGCGCCCTGCGAGACCGTGAGGTCCTTGGTGTCGACGTCGAAGTAGTTGCGCGCGGCCGACTGGATGCCGGCGGCGCCCCGGCCGAAGTACACCGTGTTGAGATAGCCCTCCAGGATCTCGTCCTTGGAGCGCGTGCGGTCCAGCTTGACCGCGATCAGCGCCTCGCGCGCCTTGCGTGACAGCGTCTGCTCGGGGCTGAGCAGCGCGTTCTTGACGTACTGCTGGGTGATGGTGGAGCCGCCCTGCCGTTCGCCGCCGGTCAGCGCCGCCGCGACGGCACGGACGAGGGCCTTCGGGGAGACACCGGAGTCGGTCCGGAAGGAACGGTTCTCGGCGGCGATCACCGCGTCCTGCACATACCGCGGAACCTGCGACAGCGACACCTCCTGACGGTCCACCGGGCCGCGGCGGCCCAGGTAGGCGCCCTTCTCGTCGAGGAAGACGGTGCTCTGGACGACCGTGTCCGGGTGCGGGTCGGGAATGACGGTGAGCTTGTACGCGACGACGACCGCCCCGACCAGCAGGGTGAGCAGGACCAGGAAGGCGGCCAGCAGCCGGCGCGCGATACGGCCCCGGTTGCGGCGCAGACGGACGCGGAGCGGGATGCGCCGCGAACTCGGGCGCGCGGAGGCCTCCTTGGGCTCTTCCCCGAGCTCCAAGGTCATGCCCACCACCCCCCGCTCCGCAGCCGTGCCACGACGGCGCCCGCGGCGTCGTACACCCGGACGCCCTCACCGCCGTCGGTCTTCTCCATGCCCTGGACGATGAGCGTCTTGGTGTCCTGCGCGGACAGCGACGTGGTCGCGTACCAGACGCCCCAGCCGGGGCTGCCCGCCAGGGTGAGCACCTTGGCGGCGACCTGACCGTGACCGGTGCTCAGCTCGACACGTCCCGGGTCCCCGGAGACGCCGTAGTACAGGCCGGACAGGAAGTACCTGCCCCGCACCGGCTCCGCCTGCAGGGACACCCCCGGCTCGTGGCGCGGGTAGGCGTCCAACCCGCGGAACTGGTCGGCCTGTTCCGGCGTCGACCAGTGGCTGCCGTCCGCGGTCAGCCACATCTCCACGCCGGGCGCGGCCTGCACCCGCTCCCCGGGCGCCACGATCCGTACGGAGCCCACCGCCCGGACGGACGTCGTACCGGACGACTCACCGCGGCCGCTCCCGGCGACCCGGCCGACGGCGAGGGAGCCCCCGGCCACCAGCACCACCGCGGCGGCACCGGCGGCCACCGCGGCCCGGCGCCGCCGCCACGCCCGCCCCCGTACGGTCACCGCGTCCAGCGGAAGCGGGCCGGGAACCACCTCACCGGCCACGGCGGCGTAGGCCTCGCGCAGCCGCTGTTCATCACCCCCGGCCGCTTTCACCCCACGCCTGGCGAAGTGCCGTACCGCGCCCTTGGAGATGCCGAGCAACTGACCGATCTGCGCGTCGGGGAGCCCCTCCCCGTACCGCAGCACCAGCACGGCCCGCTGCCGTGCGGCACGCCCCACGAGCGGCCACGGCCGCCGCAGCCGGCTCCGCACCAGGTGACGCCGTACGTGGAAGTCGACGTCGTTGCGCGGAACGCGGCGCCAGCGCGCGTAGACCCGTATCAGCGTCCTTCTCGCCAGGTCGTCCGCCTCGGCCGGGTCCTCGGTGAGCAACCGCGCCGTGACGAGGAGCCGGGGCCAGCAGGTGCGCGCGCAGGCGGCGAAGTCGTCATGGATCCGGGCACCCGTCCGCATCGTCTTCTCCTTGGGTCACGTGTGTTTCGATGTACGCCGCACACGCGGCTCACGGGACCTGTACGCACGGGCGGGGCGGGCGGGTTGCACAGCGAACGCAAGACGCGGAAAGACTCAGCGAGACTCAGCAGGACTCCGGTGGAGGGCATGACCGAGGACGAGTTCGACGCTTTCTACGCGGCGGCCTTCCCCCGCCTGACCGGGCAGCTCTATGCCTTCACCGGCGATCACGGCGAGGCCCAGGACGTGGTGCAGGAGGCGTTCGTACGCGCCTGGGACCGGCGGAAGTCCTTCCTGGCCGACAGCGCCCCCGAGGCCTGGATCCGCACGGTCGCCGTACGGCTGGCGGTCAGCCGCTGGCGGCGCGCCAGGCGCTGGCTGGAGCTGATGCGACGGCACACACCCCCCGAGTCGACCCCCGGCCCCGGTCCCGAACACGCCGCGCTGGTGGCCGCGTTGCGCCAGTTGCCCCAGGCGCAGCGGCTGGCGATCGTCCTGCACCATCTGTGCGACCTGAGTGTCGAGCAGGTAGCCTCCGAGACCGGCGCCCCCGTGGGCACCGTCAAGGCCCGGCTGTCCCGGGGCCGGGCGGCACTGGCGAAGCAGCTGGGCGCGGACGAGGCCGATGAGCCGGTACGGAAGGAGGGCGGCCGTGTCGGATGACCTCACCACGAATGAACTGACCACCCGGCTCCGCGAGTTGGCGACGGCGAACGAGACCACGCCACCCGTCGCCGCCCCCGGGATCCGCCGCCGCGCCGTCCGCCGGGGCCGCCGTCGCCGCACGGCCCTCACCCTCGGCGCGGGCACCGCGGTCCTCGCCCTGGCGGCATTCGCGCTGACACTGCACTCGGGCGACACCCCCGCCCACCGCCAGTCCCCGGCCGCCACCGCTCCCCGCCTCCCGTCCCCCACCTTCACCGCCTCCCCCGCCGCGACCCCGGTCACCGGCAGGGTGGACTTCGAGAAGCAGACCCTGACCATCGGCGGCCGGGTCATGCACATCACCCCGGACTTCCCGGCCCTCGCCTCCGCCGGTCTGCTGACCGTCTCCGCGAAACTCGACCTCAAACGGGACACGGTCGACGAAATCACCAAGAACTCATGCAAGGTGGCGGAACCGTACGTGGTCGAACTCCGCGGCACCGGCCGGACCAGTGTCTACGCGGGCTCCCTCACCTGCGCCCCCCGGCCCGGCAGCTGGATCGGCCTCGGCATGAAGGACGCCATGTGGCTCTACAACAGGCTGGAACCGGGCGACACGCTGTCGGTGGTCACACCGAGGGGTTAGAACGAGGGTTCGGAGCGTGTCCGGGCGATCTGGAAGACTGGACGCCTGTGACACATGCCGATCTTGCTCATCGCATTCATGCCGCCGCCCACCTGACCGGTCGGTTCACCCTGCGGTCCGGTCGTACTGCCACGGAGTACTTCGACAAGTACCGGTTCGAGGCCGACCCTGTCCTGCTGGACGAGATCGCCCGGCGGATGGCACCGCTGGTGCCGTCCGGCACGGAGGTGCTGGCGGGACTGGAGATGGGCGGTATCCCGGTGGTGACCGCTCTCGGCCGGCACACGGGCCTGCCCTGCGCCTTCGTGCGCAAGCAGGCCAAGGCATACGGCACCTGCCGGCTCGCCGAGGGAGCCGGGGTCGCGGGGCGGCGGGTGCTGGTCGTGGAGGACGTGGTCACCAGCGGCGGACAGATCGTGCTGTCGAGCGCGGACCTGCGTGGCCTGGGTGCTCAGGTGCACGAGGCCCTGTGTGTGATCGACCGTGAGCAAGGCGGTGGTGACGCTCTCGCGGCCGAGGGCATCCGCCTGTTGTCGTTGCTGACAGCCGAGGATCTGCGGAACGCCGCCTGACCGAGGAAAACGCCCGAGGGCGGTACCCCCAGCCAGAAGCTGGGCGTACCGCCCTCGGTCCGAAGGACAGGTGATCAACCGTCAGGTCGATCAGAAGTCCATGTCACCGCCCGGCATGCCGCCGCCGGCCGGCGCGGCGGCCTTCTCCGGCTTGTCGGCGATGACGGCCTCGGTGGTGAGGAACAGCGCGGCGATGGAGGCGGCGTTCTGCAGCGCGGAACGGGTCACCTTCGCCGGGTCGATGATGCCCTCGGCGACCAGGTCGACGTACTCGCCGGTCGCGGCGTTCAGGCCGTGGCCCGGGGTCAGGTTGCGCACCTTCTCCACCACGACACCGCCCTCGAGGCCGGCGTTGACGGCGATCTGCTTCAGCGGGGCCTCGAGCGCGATGCGCACGGCGTTGGCGCCGGTCGCCTCGTCACCCTCGAGCTCCAGCTTCTCGAAGACCTGGGAGGCCTGCAGCAGGGCCACGCCACCACCGGCGACGATGCCCTCCTCGACGGCGGCCTTCGCGTTGCGGACGGCGTCCTCGATGCGGTGCTTGCGCTCCTTGAGCTCCACCTCGGTGGCGGCACCGGCCTTGATGACCGCGACACCGCCGGCGAGCTTCGCCAGGCGCTCCTGCAGCTTCTCGCGGTCGTAGTCCGAGTCGCTGTTCTCGATCTCGGCGCGGATCTGGTTCACGCGGCCGTTGACCTGCTCGGAGGAGCCGGCACCGTCGACGATGGTGGTCTCGTCCTTGGTGATGACGACCTTGCGGGCGCGGCCCAGGAGGTCCAGGGTCGCGTTCTCCAGCTTGAGGCCGACCTCCTCGGAGATGACCTCGCCGCCCGTGAGGATGGCGATGTCGCCGAGCATGGCCTTGCGGCGGTCGCCGAAGCCCGGGGCCTTGACGGCGACGGACTTGAAGGTGCCGCGGATCTTGTTGACGACCAGGGTCGACAGGGCCTCGCCCTCGACGTCCTCGGCGATGATCAGCAGCGGCTTGCCCGACTGCATGACCTTCTCCAGGAGCGGGAGCAGGTCCTTGACGGAGCTGATCTTGGAGTTGGCGATGAGGATGTACGGGTCCTCGAGCGACGCCTCCATGCGCTCCATGTCGGTCGCGAAGTAGGCGGAGATGTAGCCCTTGTCGAAGCGCATGCCCTCGGTGAGCTCGAGCTCCAGGCCGAAGGTGTTGCTCTCCTCGACGGTGATGACGCCTTCCTTGCCGACCTTGTCCATGGCCTCGGCGATCAGCTCGCCGATCTGGGTGTCGGCGGCGGAGATGGACGCGGTGGAGGCGATCTGCTCCTTGGTCTCGACGTCCTTCGCCTGCTCCAGCAGGGCGGCGGAGACGGCCTCGACGGCCTTCTCGATACCGCGCTTCAGGGCCATCGGGTTGGCACCGGCGGCGACGTTGCGCAGGCCTTCCTTGACCAGGGCCTGGGCGAGCACGGTCGCGGTGGTCGTACCGTCACCGGCGACGTCGTCCGTCTTCTTGGCGACTTCCTTGACCAGCTCGGCGCCGATCTTCTCGTACGGGTCCTCGAGCTCGATCTCCTTGGCGATGGAGACACCATCGTTGGTGATCGTGGGGGCACCCCACTTCTTCTCGAGGACGACGTTGCGGCCCTTGGGGCCGAGCGTCACCTTCACGGCGTCCGCGAGCTGGTTCATGCCGCGCTCGAGGCCGCGCCGCGCCTCCTCGTCGAACGCGATGATCTTGGCCATGTGAAGTGGTCCCTCCAGGACTGGGGGTGATTCCTTCGGACCGCGCCCGCGCCCGCGACGGACGGTTCGCCGGCCTGTGGTTCCTTGCCCCACGTGGCCCGCGCACCTCACCGACCCGGTCCTTCTTTGTCACTCTCACCTTCAGAGTGCTAACGCCAATGATTAGCACTCGGCATGCCCGAGTGCAAGCGCCCCGGGCCTGCCGGAGGGGCACTCGGCCGCGGGCGAACAGGCGGCCCCGGGCAGGCCGAAGGGCCCGCACCCCAGGAGGTACGGGCCCTTCGAAAGATGAACAGAAGAACGTCGCTGTCAGTCGACGCGTGCTTCAGCTGGTCGCCAGCCGGACCATGTCCGCCTGCGGGCCCTTCTGGCCCTGCGAGATCTCGAAGTCGACCCGCTGCCCCTCTTCCAGGGTGCGGTAACCGTCCATCTGGATCGCGCTGTAGTGGACGAAAACATCCGCACCACCGTCGACCGCGATGAAGCCGTACCCCTTCTCCGCGTTGAACCACTTGACGGTGCCCTGAGCCATGCCTAACTCCCCTATTACTGGCCCTTGCACAGATCCACACTTCGCGGACCCGGGTCAGACCTCACCCCCCATCGGTCGGGGGCGTGCGCCGGAACGCGTCGACCGCGGCTGAATGTATCTGTCCAACTGCCGTCTGCAACAGGTCAATCGGACGAGAATTCTGGACGGGAACGGTCCGGAATGTGGTGAGAATTCACCCGACTCCAGGGCAAGTCGGGCCCCTCAAATCACCACAAAAGCCGCATAAAACACGTCGACTTTGGCTACTTCTTGTCGGGTGTGCGGCATGAATACAAGGCCCCCGACCGGTTGGTCCCGGAGCGCGTTCCCCAACTCTACCGCGCTCAATCACACAGAATTGCCCCCTCCGCTTCTCTCACGGAGGAGGCAATTCGATGAACAATGCGTAACCGAAGTTACCCAAGGTAACGATCAGCCGCCGGCGACGGCCGGAATGATGGAGACACCCGCGCCGTCCGGGGTGGCGGTCTCCAGTCCCTGCTCGAAGCGGACGTCGTCGTCATTGACGTACACGTTGACGAACCGGCGCAGCTTGCCCTGGTCGTCCAGGACGCGCGCGGCGATCCCGGTGTGGTTCTTCTCCAGGTCGGCGATGACCTCGGCGAGGGTGCCGCCTTCGGCGGCCACTTCGGCCTGCCCGCCCGTGTAGGTGCGCAGGATCGTCGGGATGCGAACGGTCACGCTCATGCGAGGCCAGCCTCTCGGAAGGAGTCCAGGGTCGGTCGGATGGTGGCGGTGAGGCCGGTGCCGGCCACCGCGTCCAGCGTCTTGAGTCCATCACCGGTGTTCAGGACCACCGTGGTCTTCGTCGGGTCCAGGACGCCGTCCTTGACCAGCTTGCGGGTGACGCCGACGGTCACACCGCCCGCGGTCTCGGCGAAGATGCCCTCGGTGCGGGCCAGCAGTTTGATGGCGTCCACGACTTCCCCGTCCGTCACGTCCTCCACGGCACCGCCGGTGCGGCGCGTGATGTCCAGGACGTACGGCCCGTCGGCAGGGTTGCCGATGGCGAGGGACTTGGCGATGGTGTTCGGCTTCTGGGGCCGTACGACGTCGTGGCCCGCCTTGAAGGCGGTCGACACCGGCGAGCAGCCCTCGGCCTGCGCACCGAAGATCTTGTACGGCCTGTCCTCGACGAGGCCGAGCCCGACCAGCTCCTGCAGACCCTTGTCGATCTTCGTCAGCTGGGAGCCGGAGGCGATCGGGACCACGATCTGGTCGGGCAGCCGCCAGCCGAGCTGCTCGCAGATCTCGTACGCGAGCGTCTTGGAGCCCTCCGCGTAGTACGGCCGCAGGTTGACGTTGACGAAGCCCCAGCCCTCGCCGGCCGGGTCGCCGATCAGCTCGGAGCAGAAGCGGTTGACGTCGTCGTAGTTGCCCTCGATGCCGACGAGCTCGCCGCCGTAGACCGCGGCCATGACGACCTTGCCCTGCTCCAGGTCGTGCGGGATGAACACGCAGGACCGGAAACCGGCGCGGGCCGCGGCGGCGCCGACGGCACCGGCGAGGTTGCCGGTGGAGGAGCAGGACAGGGTGGTGAAGCCGAAGGCGCGGGCGGCCTCCAGGGCCTGGGCCACCACGCGGTCCTTGAAGGAGTGGGTCGGGTTGCCGGAGTCGTCCTTGACGAACAGGCCGCCGGTGACGCCGAGTTCGCGGGCGAGGTTGTCGGCCTTGACCAGCTTGGTCCAGCCCGGGTTCAGGTTCGGCTTGTCGGCCACGTCGGCCGGGACCGGCAGCAGCGGCGCGTACCGCCAGATGTTCGCGGGGCCGGACTCGATACGGCGGCGCAGCTCTTCGGTGTCGTAGGCGGAGAAGTCGTAGGCGATCTCCAGCGGACCGAAACACTCCTCGCAGGCGAACACCGGACCGAGGGGGACGCGGTGACCGCACTCGCGACAGCTCAGGGCCGCGGCGGGACCGAGGTCTACGGTGGAATCGGTGGAGCTTGCAACTGTCTGCACAGCCATGGAGGCGAGGCCCTTTCTCCTCATCTTCCTCACGACGCACCTCGCCGTGAGACGGATTTGGCACCTTCCCTAGCCGGGAGCCTCGCGGAGCGATCGAGCCTGATCAGGCCGATCTACGAGTACCGACTGGAGGGTTGCCGGGGCTTCATCGGGCCGTGTCCCTCTGCCCCTCTGGATGAGCGGTATGCGGTTGTGAACGCGCTCCGACCCCCGACATGCGATGGTCATCGGCGTTGTTCAAGACTGTAACCGAAGGCCAGGAGAGTTGAGATAGTCGTCCGAACCGCGAGATGGATCACACGGTGCAGCCCGTGCGATCACGAACAGTGAGGAGCCGCAGACCGTGCTGGAAGAAGTCGAGCGCTGGCTGGCCACCCGCTCCTGGTCCGTGGCCGATCGCCCGCTCCACCGGATCCTGTGCGCCAAGCAGCGCACCGGCCAGACGATCAGTGTCGTACTGCCCGCGCTCAACGAGGAGGAGACGGTCGGCGACATCGTCGCCGTCATCCGGCACGACCTCGTCGAGCAGGTCCCCCTCGTCGACGAGATCGTGGTGGTCGACTCCGGCTCCACCGACCGCACCTCCGAGGTCGCCGCCGCCGCGGGCGCGCGGGTGGTTCACCGGGACGAGATCCTGCCCCGCATTCCCGCCGTCCCCGGAAAGGGTGAGGTGCTGTGGCGCTCGCTCCTGGCCACCAGCGGGGACATCGTCTGTTTCATCGACGCGGACCTGCGGGAGTTCTCCTCCGACTTCGTCTCCGGGATCGTCGGCCCGCTGCTCACCGAGCCCGGGGTGGACCTGGTCAAGGGCATGTACGACCGCCCGCTGGGCGGCGCCACCGGTCAGGGCGGCCGGGTCACCGAGCTGATGGCCCGCCCCCTGCTGAACATGCACTGGCCGCAGCTGGCCGGCTTCGTCCAGCCGCTCGGCGGCGAGTACGCGGCCCGGCGCTCGCTGCTGGAACAGCTGCCGTTCCCGGTCGGGTACGGCGTGGAGCTGGGCATGCTGGTGGACGCCCTGCACCTGGTCGGTCTCGACGCGCTGGCACAGGTGGACGTGGGCGTGCGCAAGCACCGCCACCAGGACGGGCAGGCGCTGGGCCGGATGGCCGCGGCGATCTACCGCACGGCCCAGCTCCGGCTGGCCCGCGGCCATCTGATCCGCCCCTCCCTCACCCAGTTCGAGCGGGGCGAGGAGGGCTTCGAGCCGCGCACCTACTCGGTGGACACCGAGGAACGGCCGCCGATGGTGGAGATCGCGGAGTACGCCGAGCGCAGGGTGGCGTGAACCGGCCGCGGGGTCGTATACGTCGGCGTGCCGGACGTGGCCGTACGTTTGAGCGTTTCCGGGCCGGGCTAGGTTGAGGACCATGGCTTCCACGCACGGTGCTGCCGAGAGAGCTCAGGTGCTGGTCGCGTCCAACCGCGGCCCGGTTTCGTACACGGTGGACGACGAGGAGGGGGCCGGTTCGCTGCGCGCCAAGCGGGGCGGCGGCGGGCTGGTCTCGGGGCTGTCGGCCATCGGGCCGGACACGGACTCGCTGTGGGTGTGCGCGGCGCTCGGCGACGGGGACCGGGAGGCCGTACGGCGTGCGGGCGGCGGGCTGCTGCCGGGCGAGGACACCGCCGGGCAGCGGGTGCGGATGCTGGACATCGACGCGCAGGTGCACTCGGACGCCTACAACGGCATCGCCAACTCGGTGCTGTGGTTCGTGCACCACATGCTGTACCAGACCCCGCTGGAACCGGTCTTCGACGCGGAGTTCCGGCGGCAGTGGGCGTCGTACGAGGCCTACAACCGGGCCTTCGCCGAGGCACTGGCCGAGGCGGCGGGCGAGGGCGCGGCGGTGCTGGTGCAGGACTACCACCTGTGCCTGGTCCCCGGCATGCTCCGCGCACTCCGCCCCGACCTGCGGATCGGCCACTTCTCGCACACGCCGTGGGCGCCCCCGGAGTACTTCCGGCTGCTGCCCGACGACATCGCCGCCGAGTTGCTGAACGGCATCCTGGGCGCGGACCGGGCGGCGTTCCTGACCAGGCGCTGGGCGGACGCGTTCACGGAGTGCTGTCACGCGGTACTGGGACCCGGGGCCCCGGCCGTGCGGGTCGGCGTGCACGGGCTCGGCGCGGACGCCGACTTCCTGCGCAAGCGGGCCCATGAACCCGATGTGGACGAGCGGATGGCGGCCCTGCGCGAGGAGATCGGCGAAGGCCGCGGCACCATCGTGCGCGTCGACCGCACCGAGCTGTCCAAGAACATCGTGCGCGGCCTGCTGGCGTACCGGCAGCTGCTGGACGACCACCCCGAGTGGCGTGAACGGGTGGTGCATCTCGCGTTCGCCTACCCGTCGCGGCAGGACCTCGCCGTGTACCGCGACTACACCGCCGAGGTCCAGCGGGTGGCGGAGCAGATCAACTCGGCCTACGGCACGCCCGGTTGGACGCCGGTCGTCCTGCACGTCAAGGACGACTTCGCCCGCTCCCTGGCCGCCTACCGGCTCGCCGACGTGGCGCTGGTCAACCCCATCCGGGACGGCATGAACCTGGTCGCCAAGGAGGTGCCGGTCGTCTCCGACGAGGGCTGTGCGCTGGTGCTGTCGCGGGAGGCGGGGGCGTACGAGGAGCTGGGCACCGACGCGCTCGTGGTGAACCCGTACGACATCGGGGGCACGGCCGACGCGTTGCACTCCGCGCTGACCATGCCGGCGGGCGAGCGGGCGGAGCGGTCGAAGCGGCTGGCGGCGGCCGCCACCGCGTTGCCGCCCGCTCAGTGGTTCCTTCAGCAGCTTCAGGCGCTGGAGGAGCTTCGGTCCAGCTGAGCTGCCAGGGTCCGCAGCAGGTGTACGACGCCGGCCGGGCCGTCCACCACCACGTCCGCGCGGTCGGCCAGCTCCGTGACCTCCGTGCTGCCGCTGCAGACCAGCAGGCCGGGGAGGCCCTCGGCGCGGAGTTCCTCGACGGCGGCGAAGGCGGGGAGGTCGCCGAGGTCGTCGCCGGCGTAGAGGACGCACTCGGCGCCGGTCCTGCGGACGTGGTCGGCGAGCGCCACGCCCTTGTCCATGCCCGGCGGGCGCAGTTCCAGGACCAGCCGGCCGGGTTCGACCACCAGGCCGTGGCGGGCGGCGAGGTCGGTGAGGGGGCCGCGCAGGGCCTCGAACGCGGCTTGCGGGTCGTCGGCGCGGCGGGTGTGCACCGCGACCGCCCGGCCCTTCTCCTCGACCCAGGTGCCGTGCCAGGCGCCGGCGCGGTCCAGCACGCCCGGCAGCTCGGCGCGGGCCGCGGCGACGCCGGGGTGCGGGGGCGGGGCGGTGACGGTGGCGGTGACCGCGTCCCAGCGTTCGGCGCCGTAGTGGCCGAGGACGGTCAGGTGCTCCAGGCCGGGGACGCCGGCGAAGCCGCCGTAGCGGACCGCGACGCCGGCGGGGCGGCCGGTGATCACGGCGATGGACGCCACCTTGGGGGCCAGTGCGGCGAGGGCCGGTACGGCCTCGGGGTGGGCGCGGGCCCGCTCGGGGTCGGCGACGATGGGTGCCAGCGTGCCGTCGAAGTCCAGACCGACAGTCGCGGCGCTCGGCTTGGCGAGGAACGCGGCGAGTCCGTCCCGGCCGGGCCGAGTGGCTGGGGTCGGCAGAGGATGCATACAGCGACACTATCCAGGCTCGGCCGGACTCACTCCTGGGACTCCGTTCCCCACCCGCCCGTCTCGGCCGGCCGAACGGGCACCCACGCAGCTGGGCGGCCGCCGGTTCAGCGCTCCGTCCGCCGGGAGTCCCGCACCCTCCGCAAGCGGTTCACCGTCACCGGGTCCGCCGCCAGTGCCCGCTCGTCGTCCAGCAACGCGTTCAGGAGCTGGTAGTAGCGGACCGGGGACAGGCCCAGTTCCTCGCGTATCGCTCGTTCCTTGGCGCCGGGGCCGGGGAAGCCGCGGCGCTCCAGCGCGAGGATGGCCTGTTCGCGGGGGGCGAGTTCCATGCCGTCACCGTAGCGGTGGGGACTGACAGCGGCGCTCAGTTCTTCGCGCTGCTGTCGGCCGTCGTAGCCATCGCCTGGAGGCGGGTCAGGACGCCGGCGGGGTCGGCGCCGGGGGCGACGGCCTGGCCGATGTCCTGCTTCACGGCCGCGCTGACCGACGCCCACGAGGTCTTGCCGACGGGGTACAGCTCGGAGGTGGGCAGCTCGTCGAGGAAGGGGTGCAGGGCCTTGTCGGGGGCGGAGTCCGACGCGCTCATGGCGTTGGACGCGGAGCCGGTGACCGGGAGGAGGCCGTACTCGCGGGAGAAGGCCAGGACGTTCTTCCGGGTGTATATGAAGTTGAGGAAGTCGCCGATCCGGTCGCGGTGCCCGTTCTGTCTGAAGGCCATCATCCAGTCGGCGACGCCCATGGAGGCCCTGGCCCTGCCGGTGCGCCCCGGCATCGGCACCATGCCGAACTTCACGCCCTTCTTCCCGGCCTGCTGGATCAGCGTGGGATGCCCGTTGAGCATGCCGACCTGACCGTCGGCGAAGGCGGCGAACGCGGTCGCCCGGTTGAGCTTGCCGGGCGGGACCGGGCCCGTCAGGCCCTTGTCGACCAGGTCGTCCTTGAGCCAGGTGAAGGTCTGGACGTTCTGCGCGGAGTCGATGGTGTAAGTGCCGATGTCGTCGGTGTAGCCGCTGCCGCCGTTGTTGCCGCTGCTGCCGCTGAGCAGCCACTGCATGGTCTCCGCCTGGGCCTCCTCGGGGCCGAGCGGCAGCGCGAAGGGGTACTTCACTCCCTTGTCCTTGAGCGCCTTGGCGTCGGCGGCGAGCTCGTCCCAGGTGGTGGGCGGGGTGATGCCGGCCTTGGCGAACAGGGTCTGGTTGTAGAAGAGCACGCGCGTGGAGGCGGCGAAGGGGATGCCGTACTGCGTGTGGTTCCACTGCCCGGCGTCGGAGAGCTGGGAGAGGAAGTCGGCCTGGGTCCGTATGGAGAGCAGGTCGGAGGCCGGGTAGAGCTTGCCGGCGGCCGCGTAGTCGGCGTAGGCGCCGATCTGGGCCAGGTCGGGGGCGTGGCCGGCGGCGACCATGTCCTTGACCTTGGCGTCGACGTCGTTCCACGAGTACACGCTGACGTCGATCTTCACACCGGGGTGCTGGGACTCGTACTCCCTGACCAGGGTGTCCCAGTACTTCCGGGAGCTGTTGGCGGGAGAGTCGCCGTAGTCGGCGGCGACGAGTCTCAACGTGACGTCGGAGGAGCCCGTACTCCCGCAGCCGCCGAGGACCGCCGTCATGCCCAGTGCGGACACCACCGCGATCGTTCCTGCCGTACGCCGACGCAACCTCAACGCCCCAACCCTGCTGTCTGACCGTTCAACATATGGACACGTAAGGTCTACACCACGTGAGTGGACTAGACCTCTCGCGGGTGGGAGGGTCACACTAGGGCCCGTGGTGAGACATGTCATCGCCCTGGACGTGGGCGGTACCGGGATGAAGGCCGCCCTCGTCGGCGACGACGGCGGACTGCTCCACCGCGCCCGCCGCGCCACCGGACGCGAGCGCGGACCGGACGCGGTGGTCGAGACGATCCTCGGCTTCGCCGCCGAGCTGCGCGCGTACGGCCTGCAGCGCTACGGCGAGGCGGCCGCCGCCGTCGGTGTCGCCGTGCCCGGCATCGTCGACGAGGAGCGGGGCATCGCCTCCTACGCGGCCAACCTCGGCTGGCGGGACGTACCGCTGCGCGCGCTGCTCGGCGAGCGCCTCGGCGTCCCCGTCGCCCTCGGCCACGACGTGCGCACCGGCGGCCTCGCCGAGGGCCGGATCGGCGCGGGCAGGGGCGCCGACCGGTTCCTGTTCGTGCCGCTAGGCACCGGAATCGCGGGCGCCATCGGCATCGACGGCCGGGTGGAGGCGGGCGCGCACGGCTTCGCCGGAGAGATCGGGCACGTGGTCGTACGCCCCGGCGGGACCCCCTGCCCCTGCGGGCAGCACGGCTGCCTGGAGCGGTACGCCTCCGCGTCCGCCGTCAGCGAGGCCTGGGCGGCGGCCTGCGGGGACCCGGACGCGGACGCCGCCGACTGCGCCAAGGCCGTCGCGTCCGGTG
The DNA here is from genome assembly GCF_040298985.1 of Streptomyces sp. NPDC001093. Taxonomy (NCBI): domain Bacteria; kingdom Bacillati; phylum Actinomycetota; class Actinomycetes; order Kitasatosporales; family Streptomycetaceae; genus Streptomyces; species Streptomyces sp. NPDC001093. Next base: position 144,346 of record NZ_JBEPBF010000002.1, read on the forward strand.
ACCCGAACGCCGTCCGGGTCTGGCAGGAAGCGGTCGACGCGCTCGCCGACGGCCTGGTCACCGCGCTCACCCTGCTGGACCCGCGCACCCTGATCATCGGTGGCGGTCTCGCCGAGGCGGGGGAAGTGTTGTTCCAGCCCCTGCGGGACGCCGTCCGGCGGCGGGTCACCTTCCAGAAACTGCCGGCCATCGTCCCCGCCGCCCTCGGCGACACCGCCGGCTGCCTGGGCGCGGGCCTGCTGGCCCGCGAGCTCCTCGACACCGCCGACGCCGATTCCGCCCCCACCGACCCCACCGACCCCTCGGAGGTAACCGCCTGATGGCTCCCAGCTTGGTTCTCACCGGTGCTCGGGTGGTGCTGCCCACCGGAGTCGTGGACGACGGGCGCGTGGTCGTCGAGGGTACGAAGATCGCGGCCGCCGCTCCCGGGAACGCCGAGGTGATCGACGTGACCGGCCACTGGCTGGTCCCCGGCTTCGTCGACATCCACAACCACGGCGGCGGCGGAGCCTCCTTCTCCGGCACCCCGGACCAGATCATGACGGCCCTCCGCACCCACCGCGCGCACGGCACCACGACCCTGGTGGCCTCCACCGTCACCGACGAGATGGACCTGCTGGTCCGCCAGGCCGGGCTGCTGAGCGAGCTGGCCGAGCAGGGCGAGATCGCGGGCATCCACTTCGAGGGACCGTTCATCTCGCCGTGCCGCAAGGGCGCGCACTCCGAGGCACTGCTGCGCGACCCGGACCCGGCCGAGGTCCGCAAGCTGGTCGACGCGGCGCGCGGCAGGGCGAAGATGGTCACCCTCGCGACCGAACTGCCGGGCGGCATCGACTCCGTACGGCTGCTCGCCGAGCACGGCGTGATCGCGGCGATCGGGCACACGGACGCGACGTACGAGCAGACGGTGGAGGCCATCGACGCGGGCGCCACGGTCGCCACGCACCTCTTCAACGCCATGCCGGCCCTCGGCCACCGCTCCCCCGGCCCGATCGCGGCCCTGCTGGAGGACGAGCGGGTCACGGTCGAGCTGATCAACGACGGCACCCACCTCCATCCGGCCGCGCTGGAGCTGGCCTTCCGCCACGCGGGGGCGGACCGGGTCGCGTTCATCACCGACGCGATGGACGCGACCGGCATCGGCGACGGCCGTTACATGCTGGGCCCCCTGGAGGTCGAGGTCAGCGAGGGGGTGGCCCGGCTGGTGGAGGGCGGCTCGATCGCGGGCTCGACGCTCACGCTGGACCGGGCGTTCAAGCGGGCGGTGACCGTCGACAGGCTGTCGGTCGAGGACGCGGTGACGGCCCTGTCCGCCAACCCGGCCCGCCTCCTCGGCCTGTCCGACCGCATCGGCTCGCTGGAGCCGGGCAAGGACGCCGACCTGCTGGTGCTGGACGCGGACTTCGGCCTCAAGGGCGTGATGCGGCGGGGCGAGTGGGTGGTGATCCCGCCCCAACTGGCCTGATCTGCCCGTCTTTTCCCTGGACGGCGGCCGACTCGTGACTGGGCGGACCGCCGTCTCTTTGGCATGATCGTGCCCCCGGAAACCGATGTCGGGCGCGATGACGTGCCACAGGACTTCGAGGGAGGTCGGCCCGGGTGATCCTCACGGTCACGCTGAACACCGCTCTCGACCTGACCTACCGGGTACGGTCGCTGCGCCCGCACGCCTCGCACCGGGTCTCGGAGGTCATCGAGCGTCCCGGCGGCAAGGGCGTGAACGTGGCCCGGGTACTGGCCGCGCTCGGGCACGAGGTGACGGTCACGGGGTTCGCGGGCGGCGGGACGGGCCGGGGGGTACGCGAACGGCTCGCCGACGTCCCCGGTCTGACGGACGCGCTGGTGCCCGTCGCGGGGGCGACCCGGCGCACGATCGCGGTCGTGGACGAACTGTCGGGCGACACCACCCAGTTGAACGAACCGGGCCCGCTGATCGCCCCGGCGGAGTGGGGCGCGTTCCTGGACCGCTACGAGGAACTGCTCGCGGGCGCCTCGGCAGTGGCCCTGTGCGGCAGCCTGCCCCCGGGCGTGCCGGTGGGGGCGTACGCGAACCTCGTCCGGGCCGCCCGCGCCGCCGGGGTCCCCGTCCTGCTGGACACGAGCGGCGAACCCCTGCGCCGCGCGGTCGCCGCCCGCCCCGACCTCATCAAGCCCAACGCCGACGAACTGGCCGAACTGACGGGCTCCCACGAACCGTTGCGCGCCACCCAGGACGCCCGCCGCCGCGGCGCCCACGCGGTGGTCGCCTCCCTCGGCCCGGAGGGCCTGCTGGCCGTCACCCCCGAGGGCCGCTGGCGCGCCGCCCCACCGGCCCGCGTACTCGGCAACCCGACCGGCGCGGGCGACTCGGCGGTGGCGGGCCTGCTGTCGGGGCTCGTGGAGGGCCTGACGTGGCCGGACCGGCTGACCCGGGCGGTCGCCTTGTCGGCGGCGACCGTACGGGCCCCGGCCGCCGGCGAGTTCGACCCCGCCGTGTACGAGGAGCTGCGGGGGCGGGTGGCGGTGACCGGGGTGGTCAGCGCGGCCTAGCTGTCCTTCTTGACCTGACCCTGCTTCAGCTTGACGTTGCTGATCAGGGCGTTGCACTGGTCTCCGGAACCGCAGGAGATGGAGATGGTGTTGGAGCCCTGCTTCAGGGTCGGCCACACATAGGTCCTGGTCCAGCCGTTGGCGAAGTCGCCGTCCTTGGCGTGCCGGTAGTTCTGCAGGTTCAGCTTGCTGCCGAACGGGGTGCCGTTGACGCTGACCGTCATCGACTGGTCGGGGCCGGCCACGCTGTAGTACACGAACACGGTGTACGTGCCGTCCGCCGGGGCGTTGACGTTCCAGGTGAGCGAGGCGCCGGGCGTGTTCAGTCCCGTCATGTAGCTGCCGTCGGAGGAGCTCGCGCCCTTGACGTCAGTAGCCTTCGCCGCACCGCCGGCCGGCGTGAGCGCCGAGGCGTCGGACTGCATCGAGGCACTGGCCGCCGAGTTGCTCGCAGACGGGCTCGGTCCCTGGCTCTGGGACTGGGTCGGCGTCGTGCCCGCCTGGTTGCCCGTGTTCTTGTCGTCGTTGCCGCCGAGCATCGAGACGCCGATGCCTATGACGACCGCGGCGACCACCGCGATCGCGCCGATCAGCAGGCCCTTGGTGTTCGGGCCGCGGCGGCCGGGGGCGGGCACGGGCGACTGCCGGCTGGTCGGGGCGCCGCCGGGGAGGGTCTCCGGGGCCTGGTAGTGGGCGTTCGGCTGACCGTAGGCGCCCTGCTGCTGCGGGCCGCCGTACTGCGGCTGCTGCTGGCCGTACTGCGGCTGCTGCTGGCCGTACTGGCGCTCGCCGACCGTACGCACCCTGCTGACCGAACCCGGGTAGCCGTAACCGCCGGACGGCGGCTGGGCGCCTCTGGCCTGGCCGTCGGCGTACAGATAGCCGAACGGGTCGTCGTCCTCGGGCGTGCTCGGGCCGTTTTCGCCGGGCGTCATCCCTAGGTCTCCTCAGCGGGTGCGGTGGATGCGGTACAGGTCTGGAAAGGCGAGCCTACCCGCTCTGGCTGGCCCAAACGGGTGACTCGGACCGCACCAACTCGCTGACCTGGGGTTCACCCGGCGCGCCGGTGCTGTTTGGGACGAGATCGTTTCTCTACGTACATACGCTCGTCGGCTGACTTCAACACTTCGTCCGCGGTCATGCCGCAGTGTGCCCATCCGATACCGAAGCTCGCGCCCACCCGGACGGCCCGGCCCTCGGCCCGGATCGGCTGGATGATCTCGTTGCGCAGCCGTACGGCGAGGTCCTGGGCGTCGGCCCGGCCGAGGCCGTCGGCGAGGATCACGAACTCGTCGCCGCCGAGCCGGGCGACCGTGTCGCCGTCCCGTACGCCCCTGGTGAGCCTGCGTGCGACCTCGATCAGTACCGCGTCGCCCGCGTTGTGCCCGAAGCGGTCGTTGATCGACTTGAAGCCGTCCAGGTCGCAGAAGAGCACCGCGAGCCCCTTGGTGCCGTCGTCGCGGCCGTCCTCGGGGGCGACCGTGTGGACGTGGTGGTCGAAGGCGTCGTACGCCTCCGTCCCCGGCCGGTAGTCGAAGCCGTGGGCCGCGGGGCCGTCGAAGGCGGGGTGGCCGTAGGCCGCGTCCAGGGACTCCAGCTCGCCGCTGTGGGCCGGGCGCCGGCACAGCCGGGCGGACAGGCGGGAGCGCAGCTCGGCGGAGTTGGGCAGGCCGGTGAGCGAGTCGTGGGAGGCGCGGTGGGCGAGCTGCAGCTCGCGGCGCTTGCGTTCCTCTATGTCCTCGACGTGGGTGAGGAGGAAGCGGGGGCCGTCGGCGGCGTCCGCGACGACGCTGTTGCGCAGGCTCACCCAGACGTACGTGCCGTCGCGGCGGCCCAGGCGGAGCTCGGCGCGGCCGCCCTCCGCCGAGGTCCGCAGCAGGGTGCCGATGTCCTCGGGGTGGACGAGGTCGGAGAAGGAGTAGCGGCGCATCGCCGAGGCCGGGCGGCCGAGGAGACGGCACAGGGCGTCGTTGGTGCGCAGGATGCGGCCGTGCTGGTCGCCGCCCATCTCGGCGATGGCCATGCCGGAGGGGGCGTACTCGAAGGCCTGCCTGAAGCTTTCCTCACTCGCCCGCAGCGCCTGCTGCTCGCGCTCCAGGCGGACCAGGGCGCGCTGCATGTTGGCGCGCAGCCGGGCGTTGCTGATCGCGATGGCGGCCTGGAAGGCGTACATCTGCAGGGCCTCGCGGCCCCAGGCGCCGGGGTGGCGGCCGTTGCGCGGCCGGTCGACGGAGATGACCCCGAGCAGCTCACCGCAGGAGCCGCCCGAGACGCCCGGCGTGTACATGGGGGCGAAGAGGCGGTCGGAGGGGTGCCACTCGTCCTCGAAGCGCGGCGCGGGCCCGTCCGTGAACCACTGGGGTACGTCGTCGTCGTCGAGCACCCAGCCCTCGGTGTGCGGTATGAAGATCAGGTCGCCCCAGCGCTCACCCATGTTCAGCCGCCGGTCCCAGGACTCGCGGGAGCCGACCCGGCCGGTGATCAGGGCCTCGGCGGCGGAGTTCCCGGCGAACGCGGCGACGACGAGATCGCCGTCGGGGCGTACGAGGTTCACGCACGCCATCTCGTATCCGAGGGCTTGTACGGCGCCGTCGGCGACGGTCTGCAGTGTGTCCGCCAGGCTGCGTGCCGTGTTCATGTCGGCCATGACCTGGTGCAGCTGCCGCAGGGACGCAAGGCGGACATACGGCTCCGACTCGGTCTCCATGCTCGCCCTCCCCCCGAGACCTCGCAGCGAATCAAGGGTTGTCTTCGGCGCTTCCTAAGGGTGCCTCTTACGGTGCGTTCCAGCTTCCCCGCCACTGAATCACAGCGCGCTGCCCACTCGGTACACAGGGTCAACAATTCCCGCCCCTTGTGACTCAAGTCACAGGCGAACGTGAACAATTGAGAGGAGTTTCCGCGATTTCCGCGTGCGTTTACTGAACGCAAACTTCTGGGGTCTGTTCACATTGATGCACACATCGGTCCTCCGTTGGTCCTAGGACCAGGCTCGGGCGAAGGCCCGATGCGGCCCGCGCGGGGCGGAGACTAGCGTTTCCGGCGTGCTGAAGACCGCCTCACCCATCGCCACCGCCGCTTCCGGGCATGCTGAGGGGGTGAGCAACGACGAGTTCCGGGCCGCGATGTCCCGGCTGGCCGCGGGAGTGGTCCTGGTGACCGCGCAGGAGCCGCCGCTGGACCCGGACGACCCGGACGCGCCGGGCATGGAGGACGTCGGCATGACCGCCACCGCCTTCATGTCCGTCTCCCTCGACCCGCCGCTGGTCCTGGTGAGCCTGCGCACGGGCGCCCGCATGGACGACCTGCTCGACGAACAACCCCTGTGGGCGGTGTCGGTCCTCACCGAGAGCCAGCGGCACATCGCGGGTCGCTTCGCCATGAAGGGCCGCATCAGCGACCGTCTGCTCTTCGAGGACATCCCCTACGCCCGCGGCGAGGCCACCGGCGCCCCGCTGGTGGGGGGCGCGCTGGCCACGCTGGAGTGCCGCACCGAGCAGCGGGTGACGGCCGGCGACCACACCCTCGTCATCGGCCGCGTGCTGACCGCGAGCGTCCCGAGCGCGGAGGGCGGGCCGCTGATGTACTTCCGGGGCCGGTACCGGCAGTTGGGGTGACCCCGATATTCCGTGGCCCCGGCAAGATCCGCCTTCCTACGCTGCGCGGATGACCTCTCGTCTGGAAGAAGTCACCCCCGCGAACCTCGACGCCGCGATCGGCCTCCGGATCCGCCCCGACCAGGAGCACGCGGTCGCGCCCGTCGTGAAGTCCCTCGCCGAGGCGTACGTCCACCCCACCGGTGTCGCCTGGCCCCGGCTGATCGTGGACGACGACCGCCCGGTCGGCTTTCTGATGGCCTTCCTCGGCATCGACTGGCACGGCGACGGCAGCGTGCACCGCTCCGGGCTGTGGCGGCTGAACATCGCCGCCGAGGAACAGGGCCGCGGCTACGGCCGCTTCGCCGTCGACTCCGTCGCCGCCGAGATCCGCCGCCGCGGCGGCAAGGAGCTGTACGTCACCTGGCACCCGGGCCCGGACGGCCCCGAGGACTTCTACCTCCGCCTGGGCTTCCGCAAGAACGGCGAGACGAGCGGGGGCCAGACGGTGGGGGTGCTGGACCTCCGGTGACGGCCGCCGGCCCGGCTACGCCGGCTCGATGGTCAGCTCGGCCAGGTCCTCCGGGTTCGTCACGACGTCGATGGCCGTGATGCGGTCGGCCACGAAGGTGAACGCCAGGACCCGCTCGAGGCGATCCCCGGCGTACACGACCAGCCCCGTCGCCCCGTCCACCAGCGCGGGACGCGCCACGCGGGCCAGATGGGCGAAGCTCTTCGCGCCGGAGGCGACCCGCACCGCGCCGGCGGTCACACCCGACTCGCCGCGCGCCACCACGTCCGGGTCGAGCACCTCCAGCAAGCCGTCGAAGTCCCCCTCCCGGGCGGCCGCCAGGAACGCGTCGACCACCTCCCGCTGCCGCACCAGGTCGGCCTCCGGCGCGTCCGCGCCCCGCACCCGGCGCCGCGCCCGGCTGGCCAGCTGCCGTGCCGCGGCCGGGCTGCGCCCGAGGATCCCGCCGACCTCCTCGAACGGCACCCCGAACAGATCGTGCAGCACGAACGCCAGCCGTTCGGCCGGCGAGAGCGTGTCGAGGACGACGAGCAGGGCCACCCCGACCGAGTCCGCGAGCACCGCGTCCTGTGCCGGGTCCGGCTCGGCGGAGGCCCCGGGCAGCCAGGTGTCCAGGGGCTCCTCGCCCCGGGAGCGGCGGGAGCGGAGCATGTCGAGGCAGACCCGGCCGACGACGGTCGTCAGCCAGCCCCCGAGGTTGCCCACCTCACGCGTGTCGGACCGGCTCAGCCGGAACCACGCCTCCTGCACCGCGTCCTCGGCCTCCGCGACCGAGCCCAGCATCCGGTAGGCCACGGCCCGCAGATGCCCCCGGTACGCCTCGAACCGCTCGGCGAGAAACTCGTCGTCGCGGTGCTGCCGCTCGTCGTCGCTCATCGGGATGCCCGGCCTCTCCGTCGCCCTGGTGGTCCCCCACCTCACTGACTCACTGACTCACTGACGAACGGCGGGCGGCGAATGTGACGGCTCACCGGCGCGACGGCGGGCCGTGCGGGTGACGGACCGTGCGGGTGGCGGGCGCCGCCCCGTGCCCGCCGGGCTCAGGCCCAGTCCCGGCCCGTGCGGCCCCGCTTCGTCTCCGAGCGCTGCTTCTTCTCCCGCAGCCGGCGTTCGTTGATGCCGCGCGGGATCCGGGTCGGTCTGCGCGGCTTGGGCGGGGGCGCGCTGGCCTCCGCGAGCAGGGCGGCGAGCCGTACGGCGGCGGTCTCGCGGTTGCGCCACTGGGAGCGGTGCTCGGAGGCCCGTACGGTCACCACGCCGTCGACGAGCCGGCCCGCGAGCCGCTGCAGCGCCCGCTCCTTCCAGACCGCGGGCAGCGCCTCGGTGCGGGCCAGGTCGAAGCGCAGCTCCACCTGTGAGTCGCTGGTGTTGACATGCTGCCCGCCGGGCCCGGACGACCTGGAGAAACGCCACATCAGCTCGGCCTCGGGAAGGGAGACGGAGCCACGGATGACGTAGGGACCGGACATGGGGTCCATGTTCCCGGTCCCGCCCGGTCCACGTCACCTGGATTTCCGGGCCCGGACCTCACGCCCGGTGAAAAAGGTGCTCGGTAAAAAAGGTAAAGGGATCCGGAACCACCGGGACCCCCCTCGACGTTCTTCCCGGTGACGGTAGCTTCAACGGCACTGCACCACACATATCCAGAGGAAAGGACTCCCAACATGGCTGTAAGCCTGTCCAAGGGTGGCAACGTCTCGCTCACCAAGGAGGCTCCGGGCCTGACCGCCGTCACCGTGGGCCTCGGCTGGGACGTCCGCACCACCACCGGCACGGACTTCGACCTGGACGCCTCCGCCATCGCGGTCAACACCCAGGGCAAGGTCTTCTCGGACGCGCACTTCGTCTTCTTCAACAACAAGCAGACCCCGGACAACACCATCGTCCACACCGGTGACAACCGCACCGGCGAGGGCGAGGGCGACGACGAGGCGATCAACGTCAACCTGGCCGCGCTCCCGGCCGACATCGACAAGGTCGTCTTCCCGGTCTCCATCTACGACGCCGAGAACCGCGGCCAGAACTTCGGCCAGGTCCGCAACGCCTACATCCGCATCGTCAACCAGGCCGGCGGCGCCGAGATCGCCCGCTACGACCTCTCCGAGGACGCCGCCACCGAGACGGCCATGGTCTTCGGCGAGCTGTACCGCAACGGCGCGGAGTGGAAGTTCCGCGCGGTGGGCCAGGGTTACGCCTCGGGCCTGGTCGGCATCGCCCAGGACTTCGGCGTGAACGTCTGACGGAGGCGAACGTCCGGCGGACGCGCGTCCCCCGCGGGAAGCCCCGTGCCCGGCCGTACGCGGCCCGGGGCTTCCACGCTCCCCGGCGACACAAATCCGGAGGTGTGCAACGGCTCCTCGGGGATAGCTTGCCTGCGTGATTCTCGAAGCCCTCTCCCCCGGCCCGGACATCCCGGCCCCGTTGCTGAGCGAACTCACCGCGCTCTACGCGTCCAACCGCGAGTTCCACCGGCTCAGCGGTGACTTCCCCGATCCGGACGACATACGTCCCGAGCAGGTCGCGGCCGCGCTGGCCGAGGACCTGGCCGTGCCGGGCGCCGACGTGCTGCTCGCCCGCACGGAGGAGGGGCGCCTCGTCGGACTCGCGGGCACGCTCGCCCACCATCCGCAACCCGTCGACCCGGACCCGTGGATCGGGCTGCTGATGGTGCACGCGGACGAGCACGGCAAGGGCTACGGCCGCGCCCTCGCGGAACTCGTCGAGGCCCGTTTCCGCGCCCAGGGCCGCCGCAGCGCCGTACGGCTCGCCGTCCTCGCCAACAACCCCAAGGCGCTGGCCTTCTGGACCGCCCTCGGCTATGAGGTGATCGACCACCGCCCCGACCGGGCGCTCGGCCGCCCCTGCGCCGTGCTGCGCAAGGTGCTGGGCGAGCAGTCGCGCACACCGAGGAAGGCGGCCCGGATCGCCGTGGTGGCGCCGGACGGCGCGGTGCTTCTGTTCCGGTACGACAACGTCGAGGTCGGCGTCCACTGGGCGCTGCCCGGCGGCGGCCTGGAGCCCGGCGAGTCCCCGCGCGAGGGGGCCCTGCGGGAGCTGGCCGAGGAGACCGGCTGGACCGACCTGGAGCCGGGCCCGCTGATGTGCACGTGGGAACACGACTTCACCCACACGGGAACCCCCGTCCGCCAGCACGAGCACGTCTACGTCACCCGCGGCCCGCGCCGGGACCCGGTCGGCGGCCCCCGGCTCGCCGCCGCGCACACCGCCGACGGCATCCTCACCTGGCGCTGGTGGACCCGCCGGGAACTGGCCGAGGCACCCGAGCCGGTGTGGCCGCCGGGGCTCGCGGGACTGCTGGACGCGTGGGAGGACTGAGCCGGCGGAGAAGTGGACGACACCGGCCGGCACGGGACTCGGCGCGCCGTCTCCCGACCGCGGGTTCGCCGGTCAGGGATGGGCCGGTTTGCCGTCCCCGTACAGCCAGTCCCTCCAGATCTCGGTGAAGTCCTTGTGCGGGGCCTTCTTCTCCACGTACGCGGTGAAGTCGGCGGTGCTCACGTTGCCGCCGCGGTGAGCGGCGGCCCAGCCCTGGATGATGTCGTAGAACGCGTCGTCGCCGACCTTCTGCCGGATCTTCTGCAGGACCATCGCGCCGCGCTCGTAGACGGGGCTGTCGGATATGTGGGCGGCGCTCGACGGTTTCGCGGGCGGGTAGGCCCAGATGGACTTGTCGTCGCTGTTGTACTGGTCCATGAACGTCTGCTGGACGCTCTCGCCGCCGTGGTCCTCCCGCCACAGCCACTCCGCGTAGGTGGCGAAGCCCTCGTTGAGCCACATGTCCTGCCAGGACTTCGGGGTGACCGAGTCGCCGTACCACTGGTGGGCGAGTTCGTGCACGAGGGTGCCGGTGTCCGGGGCGCCGGGGACGACGGGCCGGTTCTGGGTCTCCAGGGCATAGCCGGCGTCATCGGGGCGGTCGACGATCGCGCCGGTGGAGGAGAAGGGGTACGGCCCGAAGTTGATCTCCTCCCATCTGATGATGTCGGGGAGCTGCGCGAGCACCTTCTCGCTCGCCTTCGCCTGGGTGGGGTCGACGGCGGTGAGGATCGGCAGCCCGTGCGGCCCGGTGGTGCGGGTGAGGTCGAAGTGCCCGACGGCGACCGTGGCGAGGTAGGTCGCCATGGGCTGCGCGGTGTGCCAGTGCCAGGTCGTACGGCCGCCCTTGGTGGACTGGTCCGCCAACTCGCCGTTGGAGACGGCCTGCAGGCCCTCGGGGACGGTGACGGTGATGTCGTAGGTCGCCTTGTCCGAGGGGTGGTTGTTGCCCGGGAACCAGGCCATGGAGCCGACGGGTTCGCCGAGGCCGAGGGCGCCGTCGGCGGTGGGCAGCCAGCCCTCCTTCGAGCCGTCGGGGTCGGTGAGGGTCTGCGGGGTGCCCGCGTAGCGGACGGTGGTGCGGAAGGTCTCGCCCCTGCTCAGATCGTCGTGCGGGCGGACGGTGAGTTCCTGGCCGGCCCGGTTGAAGCGGGCCTGTGTGCCCTCGACGGTGACCGAGTCGACCTGCAGCCCGGCGAGGTCGAGGTCGAAGGCGGACAGGTCCTGGGTGGCGCGGGCGGTGATGACCGCCGTGCCGGTGAGACGGCGGGTGGCGGGGGTGTAGTCCAGGGTGAGGTCGTAGTGCCCGACGTCGTAGCCGCCGTTGCCGGCCTTCGGGAAGTAGGGGTCGCGTACGCCGGAGCCGCCGGGGGTGCCGCGCACACCGCCGTCGCATGCGGTGCCGGTCAGAGCAAGGGTGAGCAGGACCGCGACGGCCGGCACAAGGCGTACGGATCTGGACATGTCAGTGATCTTAAGTGCCGGGGTCCGAGTGGTCCGAGTGTCCGGTGGTCCTGCCGGGGCGTGACACCATCTCTCCCGTGCTCGACATCGGCTACGCCCTCTCCAACCGGTTCCCGGACCCCCCGCAGACCGACTACCGCCGCGCGGACGTCCACGCGCTGCGGCACGACCTGTTCTGCGGTGACGTGTATCTCGCGGACACCAAGACGGACCGGGAGCTGTCCACAGCCTGGGGATGGGTGCCGGTGCTGGACTTCGCGTGGGCGCTGTGTGACATCGTGGAGCGGCTGGACCGGGACCCGATGGGCTCCCGCGCCGCCCGGCCGCAGCGCGCGGAGCTGGACTTCACCGAGTCCACCGACCGGATGCTGTTCGAGCGCCGCTTCGGCTGGGTCGACATCACCGCCGACTGGGTGCCGGCCGAGGAGTCCCCGCTGTCCTTCTCCCACGCCGAACTGCGCCGCGAGGCCCGCGACTTCCTGCACGACCTGATCGCCGACCTGACCGACCTCCACGAGGACCTGTCGGAGAACCCGGCCGTCTGGACTCTGCAGGCCCGCTTTCCACGCGTGCCGTAGGGCCTACTCCACCCGGATGCCCATTTCCGCCGCCAACACCGGCGCCAGATCCAGCAGTTGCCCGGTGCTGATCACCGCCCCCGACAGCCGGTCCAGCCCCCGCACGATCTCCAGTGGCGCGGCCCCGCGCAGGTCCACGTCCTTCAGTGTCGCGCCGCCGAAGTCGGCCTCTCGCAGCGCGCAGTCGACGAACTCCACCCGCTCCAGGGTCGCGCCCGCGAAGTCCGGCTCGACCAGGACGCAGGACTCGAAGACGACGTCCTTCAGGCCGGCCTCCCGCATGTTGAGGTAGTCGATCTTGCCGCCGCGGATGACGACCCGCTCCAGGACGGCGCCGTGCAGCTGGGTGCCGCCCAGCCGGGCGTCGATCAGCTCGACGTCCCGGAACGTGGACTCGGCGAGATGCGTGCCCACCCCGCGCAGCCCGGTCAGGACCGAGTCCAGCACTCTGGCCCGGCCCAGCGCCGTACCGTCCATCACGCAGCCGGTCAGTGCGCAGTCCATGAACCGGGCGCCCACGCCGTCCTGCCCGGTCAGGTCGGCGTCCCGGAAGTCCAGCCCGTCGTAGTCCCCGTCCGGCTCCAACTCGCCGTCCGGCCACGGCCGGAGGGGCGGCAGCCGCAGCTCCGGCCGTCGCGCGCCCTTCACCCCTGCCCGGCCCGCCGCACGGCCGCCCGTCGCTCTCCTCGCCATGCCCCCATGCTGCACCCCACCACTGACAATCGCCCTGACCTGCGAAAACCCGGACGATGTCACATTCCGGCCCGCCCATCAGTCCTAGTTACGGACCGACAGCCGTACGCACGGACCAGGTGTACCGATCGAGGGAGGGCCCCACCCATGAACCACCCCGTGCAGCGCCCCCTGCACCGCGGCACCACGCACCGCACCGCGCACCGCATCACCGTCGTCGGCGGCGGCTTCGCCGGGCTCACCGCCGCGATCACCGCGGCCGAGGCAGGCGCCGAGGTCACCGTGTACGAGGCCCATCACACCCTGGGCGGCCGGGCCCGCACCGCCGCGGGGCCGTACCGCATCAACGAGGGCCCGCACGCCCTCTACAACGGCGGCCCGCACTGGGCCTGGCTCAGGCAGCGGAAGCTGATCGGACCGCTCGCCCCGATACCGGCCCTGGAGGCCGCCCGGCTGCGGCTGCGGCACCACGGCGCGCTGCGCCGCACCCCGCCCTTCGGGATGCTGAAGCTGCTGCGCCCGGGCGTCCGGCAGGCGCCCGTCGACGCCGACTTCCTGTCCTGGGCGACCGGTGTCGCAGGGGAGGAGGGAGCCCGCGCCGCGGCGCACTACGCGGCCGTCGCGCTCTTCCACCACGACCCCGGCGCCCTGTCCGCCGCGTTCGTGCAGGAACGGCTGCGCCGGGCCACCAAGCTGCCGCCGGAGGCGCACTACCCGGTCGGCGGCTGGGGCTCCCTGATCGACCGGATGGCCGCACGCGCCTGGAACCTGGGCGTGCGGGTCGAGACACTGTCCCGCGTCGACGCACTGCCCACCGGCACCCCCGTGGTCGTCGCCACCTCGCTCGCCGCCGCCCGGCGGCTGCTCGGCGACGACTCGCTGACCTGGCCGAGCGGCCGTACCGTCCTGCTCGACCTCGCCGTACGCGCCCGGCGCGGTGACCCCTTCGTCCTCTCCGACCTCGACGCGACCGGCTGGCTGGAGCGGTGCACGGCGCCGGATGCGTCCCTCGCCCCGGCCGGGGAGCAGCTGGTCCAGGGGCAGTTCCCGATCGGGCCGGGCGAGTCCCGCGCCGACGGTCTGGCCCGCGCCGAGGAACTTCTCGACCTGGGCTTCCCGGGCTGGCGGGAGCGGCTGACCTGGCGGCGGGAGGCGGTGGCGGACGGCCGTACCGGGGCCCTGGACCTGCCGGGAAGCAGCTGGCGGGACCGGCCCGCCGTGGACCGCGGCGACGGGGTCTATCTCGCCGGCGACCAGGTGGCGGCGCCGGGCGTGCTGTCGGAGGTGTCCTTCAACAGCGCGGTCACCGCGGTGTCCCTGATCCTCGGCCGGCCCGCCCTTGACCTCAAGCGCGCTTGAGGCCGGAGCGTGGATGCGATGACACAGCCGTCCTCCAGGGGGGTCACCATGCACGCCGTACGCCTCTACGCCTTCGGTCCCGCCGAGAACCTCACCTACGAACAGGCCCCGGACCCGGTCCCCGGACCGGGTCAGGTGCGGATCGCGGTCGCCGCGGCCGGGGTGCACCTGCTCGACGCCGCCCTGCGCGCCGGGCACCGCGGCCCGCTGCCCGAGCGGCCCGCCCTGCCGACCGTGCCGGGCCGCGAGGTCGCGGGGGTCGTGGACGCGCTCGGCGACGGCGTCGACGGGCTGTGGCTGGGCAGGCGGGTCGTGGCCCACCTCGGTTTCGCGCCCGGAGGGTACGCCGAACTCGCCGTCACCGACGTCGACCGCGTGCACGACATCCCGCTGAACCTGGACTTCGCCGCCGCCGTCGCCATGATCGGCACCGGGCGTACAGCGCTCGGGATCGCGGGGTTCGCCGAGCCGGGCCCGGACGACGTGGTCGTCGTACCGGCCGCCGCCGGAGGCATCGGCACCCTGCTCGTGCAGTACGCCAGGAACGCCGGCGCCACCGTGATCGGACTCGCGGGCGGCCCGGAGAAGACGGCCCGGGTCTTGGCGAACGGCGCCGGCCTGGCCGTCGACTACACCGACACCGCCTGGCCCGCGAAGGTCCGGGCCGAACTCGGGGCCCGGCAGGCCTCGATCGTCTACGACGGCGTCGGCGGCGAGGCCGCCCGGCACGCCGTCGCCCTCCTCGGGCCCGGCGGGCGGCACCTGGTCTTCGGCTGGTCGGCGGAAGGCATCGGGGAGGGCGGGGGGCACTTCGTCGAGGGCGTCTCCCGGTCCGTGCTCGGCCCCGAGATGCTCCGCAGGGCGGGCGGCCTGCGCGCACTCGAACAGCGCGCGCTCGCCGAGGCCGCCCACGGCCGGCTGCGCCCCGCCGTCACCCGTTTCCCCCTCGCGGACGCGGCCGCCGCGCACCGCGCACTCGAGAACCGCCGCACGATCGGAAAGGTGGTACTGGAACCATGAAGCACCCGCCGAAACCCACGGACGAGGCCCCGGACGGCCGGAACGCACAGACGGATGCAATACGCCCCGATCCGTGGTCTTCTGGCCAGATGAGTACCGGCCGGACAGGTGAAGCCGACCCCTTCCGGAAGACCCCCGAGGGGACCGATCCGCACCGCTGGTGGGGCCTTGTCGTCATCGCCCTCGCCCAGCTGATGGTCGTCCTGGACGCGACGATCGTGAACATCGCGCTCCCCTCCGCCCAGCACGCCCTGCACATGTCCGACGGCAACCGGCAGTGGGTGATCACCGCCTACACCCTCGCCTTCGGCGGCCTCCTCCTGCTCGGCGGCCGCATCGCCGACCTCGTCGGACGCAAACGCACCTTCGTCATCGGACTCATCGGCTTCGCCGTCGCCTCGGCCATCGGCGGCGCCGCCACCAGCTCCGGCATGCTCTTCGGCGCCCGCGCGCTCCAGGGTGCCTTCGCCGCCGTCCTCGCGCCCTCCGCGCTCTCCCTGCTGACCACGACCTTCACCGACCCCCGCGAACGCGGAAAGGCCTTCGGCGTCTACGGCGCCCTCGCCGGCAGTGGCTCGGCGATCGGGTTCATCGTCGGCGGCCTGCTCACCGAGTACCTCAACTGGCGCTGGTGTCTGTACGTCAACGTGCCCATCGCCGTCCTCGCCGTGGTCGGTGCCTTCGCCCTCCTGCACGACCGCCCCGGCCACCGCGAGGCCGGCCTCGACGTCCCCGGCGCCCTGCTCGGCTGCGGCGGCCTCGTCGCGATCGTCTCCGGCTTCAGCGAGGCGGAGCCGCGCGGCTGGAGCGACCCGCTGGTCCTCGCCCTCTTCGCGAGCGGCGTGGCCCTGCTCACCGCGTTCGTCTGGTGGCAGAACCGGGCCCCGAGCCCCCTGCTCCCGCTGCACATCATCAAGGACCGCAACCGCGCCGGCTGCTTCCTGACCATGATGCTGGCGACGATCGGCATGTTCGGCCTGTTCCTGTTCATGACCTACTACCTGCAGATCATCCTCGGCTACTCACCGGTCAGGACGGGCCTCGCCTACCTGCCCCTCACCGCCGCGATCATCACCGGCTCCACGCAGATCTCCGCACGGCTGCTGCAGCACGTGGCTCCGCGCATGCTCATGGCCCCCGGCATGGTCCTCGCCGCGGGCGGCATGACGCTCCTCACCCGCATGACGGTCCACTCCTCCTACACCACCGAGATCCTGCCCGCCCTCGTCCTCATGGGCCTCGGCATGGGTCTGACCTTCATGCCCGTGTTCGCCACCGCGACCGCCGGTGTCGCACCACGCGACTCCGGCGTCACCTCCGCGACCGTCAACACCTCGCAGCAGGTGGGCGGTTCGATCGGTACGGCGCTGCTCAACACCATCGCCACGACCAGCAGCACGGCCTACATCACCGCCCACCTGCGCACCGGCGCGCCCAAGGCCCTCGTGGTCCCGGCCGGCGTCGTCCACGGCTACACCATCGCCATCTGGTGGGCGGCCGGCGTGATGCTCCTGGCGGGCCTTACGGCCGGCCTGATGGTCACGGCCAAGGCCCCAAAACACGGGGCGCCGGCCGACGCCCCGCTGCCCGAATCAGTCACCTGACGTCGGGCGATCTCCAGCTGCCGCTCCTCGACCGGCCGGCCGTCCTCCACGTCCCAGTGCGGAGCCCGGTGCAGCAGCCGGTCACCGGGCTCCGCGACGGCCTCACGCGTGTCGGCCACGGCGGACCGCATCCGCGACTCGTCCAGCCGCTCCAGGAGCATGGTGCCCGTCGCCGGATCGTGGTCCAGCGGCCGTACGGCCCCGTCGCCGTCCCGCACCCGCAGCGCGGCGGTGAACGCCCGCCCCGCCGCACCGTTGTACGTCTCCTGGGCCTCCGTGAGATCACCGGGGATGTCAATCACGAACCGGACGACACTGGCGTGCGTGAATCGGCTCATGCGAATCAACCGGGGCCTGAGCGGCGTGTGGGCGTACATCCGCAGTGCTCCCGGCGCATACGTGTGGCTGGCGGTCCTGTTCCTCACGACCGTCGCGCTGCACCAGATGTCGCCGGAGTTCGAGCAGCACTTCCTGCGGCAGCGGTCGACCAACATCCACGAACTGTCACACAACCCCGTACGGGTCCTCGTGGCCAGCGCGATGTGGATCGACAGCGGCCGCTGGCTCCCCTACGTCCTGCTGTACACCGTCTTCCACGCACCCGCCGAACGCTGGCTCGGCACCGCCCGCTGGTTCGCGGTGTGCGCGCTGGCCCA
Organism: Streptomyces sp. NPDC001093; assembly: GCF_040298985.1. Classification (NCBI taxonomy): domain Bacteria; kingdom Bacillati; phylum Actinomycetota; class Actinomycetes; order Kitasatosporales; family Streptomycetaceae; genus Streptomyces; species Streptomyces sp. NPDC001093. Next base: position 161,713 of record NZ_JBEPBF010000002.1, read on the forward strand.
CGTCCTGGCCACGCTCATCAGCGAGGGCGCCCTGCTGAAGGCCGTCCGCGACGGCATCGCCCCGTACTCCGCCCTCAACACCCTCGACATCGGCGTCAGTTACGCACTCGCCGGCGTCATCGGCGTCCTCACCTACCGCATCGCACCCCCCTGGCGCTACGCGTATCTGCCGGCCATCCTCATCGTCTTCACCCTGCCCCTGGTGCAGGGACGCACCTTCACCGAACTCGGCCACCTGGTCTCCGTACTGATCGGACTGGCCTGCTACCCCCTGACCAGAGGCCGCGGAAAAGCATGGAATCCGAAGGAGACACCGGCCGCTCCCAGGGGTTAACGTCCCGGCCATGAGCAGCTCGGCACGCAGTGTGGTCAACGGCGGAATCTCCTTCTGGTACGCGGACGACGGTCTCCCCGCGGTACGCGAGCCACTGCCCGGGGACGCGACCGCCGACGTCGCCATCATCGGCGGCGGCTACACCGGCCTGTGGACCGCCTACTACCTGAAGAAGGCCGCCCCCTTCCTCCGCATCACCGTCCTGGAACAGAAGTTCTGCGGCTACGGCGCCTCCGGCCGCAACGGCGGCTGGCTCTACAACGGCATCGCCGGCCGCGACCGGTACGCCCGGCTGCACGGCCACGAAGCCGCCGTACGCCTGCAGCAGGCGATGAACGACACCGTCGCCGAGGTGATCGCGGTGGCCGAGGCCGAGGGCATCGACGCCGACATCCACAAAGGCGGCGTCCTCGAAGTGGCCACCACCCCCGCCCAACTGGCCCGTCTGAAGGCCTTCCACGAACACGAGCTGTCCTACGGCGAGAAGGACCGCGAACTGTACGGCGCCCGTCAGACCGCCGAACGCATCCGCATCGCCGACGCGGTCGGCTCCACCTGGACCCCGCACGGCGCCCGGCTGCACCCCGTGAAGCTGGTCAAGGGCCTCGCGGCGGCGGTGGAGGCCCTCGGGGTCACGATCCACGAGTCGACCCCGGTCACCGAGATCCGCCCCAGGCACGCCGTCACCCCCTACGGCACCGTCCGCGCCCCCTACATCCTGCGCTGCACCGAGGGCTTCACCGCCTCCCTGAAGGGCCAGAAGCGCACCTGGCTCCCCATGAACTCCTCCATGATCGCCACCGAGCCGCTGACCGGGGACCAGTGGGCGGCCATCGGCTGGGACGGCCGCGAAACCCTCGGTGACATGGCCCACGCCTACATGTACGCCCAGCGCACCGCCGACGGCCGCATCGCACTCGGCGGCCGGGGCATGCCGTACCGCTTCGGCTCGAGGACGGACAACGACGGCCGCACGCAGGATGCGACCGTCGAAGCCCTCCGGGAGATCCTGACCCGCTTCTTCCCGGCCCTGGCCGGGGTCCGGGTGACACACGCCTGGTCGGGCGTCCTCGGCGTACCCCGCGACTGGTGCGCCACGGTGACCCTCGACCGCTCGACGGGCCTCGGCTGGGCCGGCGGCTACGTCGGCTCCGGCGTAGCCACCACCAACCTGGCCGCCCGCACCCTGCGCGACCTGGTCCAGCAGGACTCCGGCCAGGGCGGCCGCACCGAGCTGACCGACCTGCCCTGGGTCGACCACAAGGTCCGCAAGTGGGAACCCGAACCCTTCCGCTGGCTCGGCGTCCACGGCATGTACGCCACCTACCGCACCGCCGACCAGCGCGAACGCCTGCGGCCGGGCACGGAGTCCTCACGTCTGGCGAAGCTGGCGGACCGGGTGGCGGGGCGGCACTGAAGGGTGCCGACGTGAGCGGGCCGACCTGAGGACCGAGTGAAGGGGCCCTGCCGACGCCTTCCGCCTCGGCCAGAACGTCCGCAGCGGTCCCTGGTCGTCAGGCGCGCTCGGTGGTGGCACTGTGGAAGACGTGAACGCCGGGCACGGCTTCGCCGGGGTGCGGCAGCCACGGGCGTCGAGCCACGCGCTGCTGCTGATCCCGATCGTGCTCATCCTGGTGATCACGATGGTGGACCAGATGGTCCCGGAGGACGTCCATCTCGGCCCGCTCCTGGTCATCGCACCCGCGATCACCGCCTCGTTCGCCGGGCCCTGGCTGACCGGGCTGATCGGCTTCCTGACCGTGGCGGCACAGGCGTACATCGGCTGGCACTTCGGCGTGCTGTTCTCGCGCAACGTGCTGGTGCAGATCCTCGCCCTGGCGGTGCTGTCGGCCCTGATCGTGTTCTTCTGCCTGGTCCGCGAGCGGCACCAGCGCCAGCTGGCCCAGGTGCGGTCCGTCGCGGAAGCCGCGCAGCACAGCCTGCTGTGGCCGCTGCCCGAGCGGATGGGCCCCTTGCGGATCGCCTGCCTGTATCTGGCCGCCGAGGACGAGGCACAGATCGGCGGTGACCTGTACGCGGCCACCCGCATCATCGGCGGGGTGCGCATCATGATCGGAGATGTGCGCGGCAAGGGCCTGTCCGCCATCGGCGAATCCGCGCTCCTGCTCGGAGCTTTCCGCGAAGCCGCCCACCGGCACGCCACCCTCCCCGATCTGGCCGCCACCCTCGAGCAGAGCGTGACCCGCTACCTGGCCGACTTCGAGCCGACCGCCGAGGCCGGCGAACGCTTCGCCACCACCCTGCTCCTGGAAATACCCGACGACGACCCCGTCATCCGCATGATCAGCTGCGGGCACCCCCCTCCCCTGTTGCTCAGCCCCGGTAACGCCCTGACCGTCCCCACCCTGCACCCCGCGCCGCCCCTGGGGATCGCGGAGACGGGGCCGGACGACTACGCCATCGACATGGCCTCCTTCGAGCCGGGCGACACACTCCTGCTCTACACGGACGGCGTCATCGAAGCCCGTGACGCCGCCGGTCGCTTCTACCCCTTCGAGGCACGGGCCGCCCAGTGGCACAAGGCCGGTCCCGAATCACTGCTCCACCACATCCAACGCGACCTGTACGCCCATACCCGCGGGCGCCTCAACGACGACGCGGCTCTCGTCGCCCTCCACCGCGAGCCCGACAGCCACCGACGCCACCACCACGGCCGGGTCATCCACGCGAGCGGCTTCGGCCACACCTCCTGAACCGGATTTTCCGACTCTTTACCAGGTCAGGGCCGGAGGCGCTGACCTGCGGCGCGGTGCCGGAGCGCGAGCGGCCATGCTGCGAAACGGGGCAAAAGCGCTGGTCGGACGGGCTGGGGAGGGAGCCCGCGAAGACGGCCTCGTCACGGTCGGGCGTTATCGTCCGACCTGCTTTGTTCACCTTCTCCCCAGGAGCCCCATGCGCCTCAAGCAGGCCTCGCTCACGGCGGCGATATCGGTCGTCGCCGGGCTGACCACTGCCACGGTCGGCCTCACCGGCTCCGCCGCCTGGGCCGACGGTACGGCGGCGCTGCCGCTGTCCCACTACGCGCACATGCTGGTCGACGCCGCGCACCAGCACATCTTCTTCAGCCAGGGTGCCGGCTCGACCGGCATCGTGGTGACCGACCTGTCCGGCACCCCCGTCACCACCATCCAGGACGAGCCGGGCGCCACCGGTTTGGCCCTGTCCGCCGACGGCGGGACGCTCTACGCGGCCCTGGCAGACGGAGACGCGGTCGCCGCGATCGACACGGCAACGCTGACCGAGTCCACCCGCTATTCGACCGGGTCCGGCAGTGCCCCGGTCTCCGTCGCCGTGGCGGGCGGCAAGGTCTGGTACGGATACACCGCCGACAGCAAGGGCGCCGTAGGGTCGGTGGATCCGTCCGCCGCCGCCCCGGCGGCAGCGCCCCAGCCCTCGATGTCGCACTGGTCGGTCGCACCGCTGCTCGCGACGGGCGGTGGCGTGCTCGCGGCCGAGGAGCCCCAGCAGAACCTCAGCCACGTGGCCACGTTCGACGTCTCCTCGGGGACGCCGTCGGCCAAGGCCGACACCCTGGTCCACGGCGGCACGGCGACCGGGCTCCACGTCACCGGGGACGGCGCCGAGGTCGTACTCGCCGCTCCCCAAGGGTCCGCCGTGTATGTCTACAGCACCGCGGACCTCGCCTCCGCCAGTCCCTACGCGTACTACGTCGGCGGCGTGAACTCCGGCCCGAACTCGGTCGCGGTCGACACCGACGGGACGATCGCCGTCGGCGGCACTTCGGGTGCGGAAGCCAACCTGTACCTCTACGCCGGGCCGAACAACCTTGCCGAGAACCACGTCACTCTCGCCTCCGGCACCCTGGCTCCGGACGGCCTGGAGTGGGGAGCCGACGGGGCGCTCTACGCCGTCACGCGGGACTCCTCGGGGGCCTACACCCTCGGCACGCTGAGCGCTCCCAAGCTCACCGACACCCAACTGTCCCTGAATCCCCCGCAGTACGCGGTCCCCACCCAGCAGTTCACGTTCACCGGATCGCTGAGCACCAGAGGCTTCGTACCGGCCGGCGCGTCGCTCCAGGTGACCCGTGACGGCACGCCGCTACCCGATGCCACGGTCGGCAAGGACGGATCCTTCACCGTAAGTGACACCAGGCAGGACGAGGGCGCGTACACGTACCAGGTTGTGTACGCCGGTGACGCGACGCACCGGCCCGTGACGGCCTCGCTGGCGGTGCACGTGGCGAAGTCGACGACCACCATCCCCTTCCCGGACGTCAGTTCGGCGACCCCGCACTCGGTGGCCTTCATGGGCTCGCTCATGACCGGGCTGAACCTCGGCAGCCTCCCTCAGGGCACCACCGTCCAGGTGTCCAGGACGAACGAGGACACCCAGGAGACGACGCAGCTCCCGTCGGTCACGGTCGACCCGGCCACCACCGAGTTCACCGTCACCGACGCCCCGGACCGCGCGGGACGGTTCACCTACCACCTGTCGTACGCGGGTGACGCCACGCGCCGGCCGACGTCCTCCGACGTGACCGTCCAGGTCTCCCCGTACGCCCCGGCCCTGACGCTGAACGCGCCCGCGACCGCCACCCGCGGCACCGCGCTGACGTTCGGCGGCACGCTGGGCGACGCGCCGTACGACAGCGGCGAGACGGTCACCGTGTCCCGTACGGACGCCGCCCACACGACGACACCCGTGCAGTGGACCGTACCCGTGGGCGCCGACGGCACGATCGCCGTCAAGGACACGCCGTCCGTCGGTGGCGCCGACACCTACACGGTCAGCTACCCGGGCGACGCCTCCCACCAGGCGGCCACCGCCTCCGCGATCGTCCAGGTGTCCCGCGCCGCGACGGCCCTGTCCGTCACCACCAACGCCTCCTCGTACGCGTACGGCGCGACCGCCACCGTCACCGCCCACCTGGGCACGACGTACAACGGCCGTACGGTGGCGATCTACGCCCAGCCCTACGGCGGCGGGAAGACGCTGGTCAAGGCCGGCACCGTGGACAGCAGTGGCAACCTCTCGGCCACGTACAGGCTCACCCGCAACACGACGTTCACGGCGTCCTTCGCGGGCGACTACCGATACGCTCCTGCCACGGCCACCCGCACCGCCTACGACCAGGTGAAGATCGCGGAGACGCTGAGCGGCTATTACACGAGCACCACGTACAGCGGCACCACCTACCGCGTCTACCACCACACCGTGAAGCCGCGGGTGACCGCCGTCGTGTCGCCGAACAAGTCCGGCCAGTGCGAGAAGTTCCAGGCCCAGGAGTACTACAGCGGCGCCTGGCACACGCTCACCACCTCGGGCTGCTACTACCTCGACCCGAACAGCACCTGGGCGACGCAGTTGAGCCTCACCAACGCGGTCGACCAGAAGTTCCGGGTGCGCTCGGAGTACGTGCCCAGCACAAAGGACAACACCAACCTGAGCACGTGGGGCGGCTGGCTCTACTTCACGGTCAGGACCTGAGCCGCCTCGGCAACCGACGGCCCGGACACCCGCGGTGGCGGTGTCCGGGCCGGCAGGCCGGGCGCCCGGTGCCGGCGCGGGGTGCGGGCCCCTGCCGTGGTCCGGGGGGAGGGTGCGTACACTGACGCGACTTGAGCGGACCGGGTACCGGCCGCCGGCGTGCTCTCCCCCACCATGACCGGCGTTGAGCGCCCGGTGCGCTCCCTTCATGGGGAGGAACGGGTGACTCGACACCCTCACAGACGCGGCCGTCTGCTGGCCGCGGCCACCGCGACCGTGCTCGCGACGACCTTGGCCGTTCCCGTCGCCTGGGCGGACACCGCCGCACCAGGACCGGTCACCGCGCCGATCACCCTGCCGGCCGAGACCGTTCCGGCCTCCGTCGACCCGGGCCAGGTGGTCGACGTCTCCTCGACCGGTGTCCTGCACGGCAGTTCTGGGAACAGCTACGCCTGGACCGACTTCGCCTCCGGGACCACCACGCAACTGGCGCTCCCCTCAGGCACCTTGAACGCCCGGTACGCCGGCAACGGGCTGGTGGCGTTCTACGCCGACGGGGCCGGCCGCAGTCTGCTGGTGTTCCACAGCCTTTCCGACGGCAGCCGCCGAACGGCCTGCGACTGCTACGTGTACGGCGCCTTCGCCGGAAAGGCCCTGGTGTCCGACCAAGGCAGGGGGCTGGCACTCGCCTCGCCGGACGGCACCCTCACCCCGGTCGCCGCGCCGGCCGGCGCCGTGTTCAGCAGCTCGGTCTGGGGCGGCGGGGACAACGATCACATGATGATCGGCTATGTGCAGAACGGCGTCCAACACTACTTGTGGATCAACGCTGACGGCAGCACCTCCGTGATCGACGCGTCCCAGCTGCCGGGGTCGGGACAGTTCGTCGCTGTCGGCGGCGGCAAGCTCGTCTTTCTGAACGCCGCCGGTGACGTCCGGGTCTTCGACGCAGGCGACGTCACGGCGCCCCCGGTGTCCGTGACCCTGAGTCTGCGCGGTTGGTTCCGCCCGGTCGGCGTGGTGGGGGACAACCTCATCGTGGTCACGTCCGCAGGGGCCTCCGGCTTCACGGTGTCGGCGCTCCCGCTGAACGGGGGGCCCGGCCAGTCGCTGGGCGCCGGTTACCCGGTCACCGCCGCACCGCTCACCGACCCGGAGTCCCCGGACGGCAAGGTCGTGGTCGCGCAGCCATCGGCGTCCGGCACCACCCTGCGTGTGCTGACCGCCGCCTCCGACGGCTCCGTGGACTCGACCCCGCTCGCGGACTTCCCGACGGCCACCTGGCGGCCGGACGCCCTCGCGCTGGCGAACGGGGAACTGACCGTCGCCTACACCAGCCCGTACACCCCGGACAGTTCCCGGATGCAGCACACCGAACTGCCCGTCGACGCCGCGGGGACCACGGGCTCGACCACCTCGTCGGCCCCCTCTCTGCCGCGGGGTGACGCGCTGTTCTCGACCGCCGGCGGCTCGCCGGTCGTGGTGGACGCGGCGAACGGCGACATCGGTGCGGGCGCCGGGTCCATGTCCCCCACCGGCCTGTCCCACCTGAGCGACGTCCAGGTGGCCGGTTCGACGGAGGCGTTCAGCGGCCTGACACCGGCGGGGACCCGGATCATCCAGGTCGGTACGGGCGTCAACACGCACCAGTTGCCCTTCAAGACGTTCGCGCTGTCCGCGACCACCCTGTGGACCCAGACCGCGCCGGGCACGGTCACCGGCGCCGACCTGATCAACCTGCCCACCACCGCCCCCGCGCCCGGCACGTTCACCGTCGCGGACTGTCCGCTGTCGGTACTGCGGGCGAACGGCCAGTGGCTCTACTGGGCCTGTGCCACCGCCGACGGCGGCGCCGGGGTCTACAACACGGTGACCCGCACCTCGGTGCCCGTGCCGTGGACCGCCGACGGGGACACCGCGCTCGGCGACGGGTTCGTGGCGACCGTCTCCGGCAACACCCTGAGCGTCACCGACGTCACGAGCGGTACGGCGCAGACCCGCAAGGTCGCCGACCTGGCCGACCCCGTGCTGGGACAGGGCTGGACCGTCGACCCGTACGGCGGCGGGATTGTGTACGCGGGCAGCGACGGCACGGTGCACGTGGTACCCAGCGGGGTGTCGCCGTCCGACGTGGTCCTGTACGGCCAGACGACCGGCACCAGGGACGACGGCACGGGGTGGCGGGGCACGTGGCAGATCTCCCGGCCGATCGCCTCCTGGACGCTGACCGTCACGAGCATGGCCACCGGCAGGGTCGTCAGCACCGTCACCGGCGGTCCGGCTCGTGCGCAGTTCACCGCCCAGTGGGACGGCACCGAGCCGGGCATCACCCGGCCCTCGATCGGGCCCTACACGTGGAAGATCACCGCTCGGCCGGCCGACGGCCGGGGCCCGGACGCCACCACCACGGGTACGACCCTGCTGCCCGGCGGCGCACCGGCCTTCCACGACTTCCAGTCGGCGAACGGCCTGCCGGACACCTTCGGCGACATCCTGGTCCGCACCTCGGCGACCACGTTCTCCTACAAGGACAGCACCGGAAACGGCTCCTTCATCCCGCTCCAGGACAAGACGACCTGGCCCGCCGGCACCACGATGGTGCCGTTCGGTCCGCTGCGCGACCGGAAGACCAACGACGTGCTCGTGCGCATGCCGTCCGGTGATCTGCGCGCGTACTCGAGCCCGTACAACGGCAACGCCTACACCGACCTGGGCACCGGCTGGAACCAGTTCAAGTGGCTCGGCCACACCGGGGACGTCAACGGGGACGGGTACCCGGACCTGCTGGCGTGGAGCGCGTCGAACGGCAACCTGTATCTGTACCCGGGCAACGCCCAGGGCCGGTTCGGGGCACGGGTGCTGCTGCGCAGCGGCCTGGCGTACACCAGGCTGATCGCGGTCGGGGACGTCACCGGTGACGGGGTCGGGGACCTGCTGGCGTACGACCACCAGGGGAACCTGTGGCTCATGGCCGGCAACGGCAAGGGCGACTACGCGGCGCGCAAGGAGATCTTCGCCGACTGGGGACGGGGATACAACGCGATCAACGGCGTGGGCGACGTGACCGGTGACGGCAAGGCGGACCTGCTGGAACGCGACTCCGCCGGAAACGTCTGGGTCAACCCCGGCCACGGCGACGGAACGTTCGGCGCCCGGATCAAGGCCGGCGCCGGCTGGCAGAACTACCTGAACCTCTACTGACGGCCGCGGCGCCCTCGCGGGCGAAGAGACCACCCGCGCCGACCGGCGCGGGTGGTTCTGGTGTGTGGAGCCCCCTGTCGGATTCGAACCGACGACCTTCGCTTTACAAGAGCGGCGCTCTGACCAGCTGAGCTAAGGAGGCGTGCACCGGGGTGCTCGTGCAGTGTACCCAGGTCCGCGACGGGTCCTGTCGAAAATTTCCGCGAAGTTCACAGTCGTCGAGGTACTGACAGACCGGTGAACGCCGGGTACCGTCCTGAGCCAGTTCGCGCAGTTCACTCGTGTGGACTACACCAACCACCTTCCTACAACGGATCGTCCGGCACGTTCCTGCCGGTAGAAGGGGGCCCATCACCATGGCCACTGTCACGTTCGACAAGGCGACCCGGATCTACCCGGGTTCCACCAAGCCCGCCGTCGACTCGCTCGACATCGCGATCGAGGACGGCGAGTTCCTCGTCCTGGTCGGCCCGTCGGGTTGCGGAAAGTCCACCTCGCTGCGGATGCTCGCGGGCCTGGAGGACGTCAACGGCGGCGCCATCCGCATCGGTGACCGCGACGTCACCCACCTGCCGCCCAAGGACCGGGACATCGCCATGGTGTTCCAGAACTACGCCCTCTACCCGCACATGACGGTCGCCGACAACATGGGCTTCGCGCTCAAGATCGCGGGCGTCAACAAGGCGGAGATCCGGCAGAAGGTCGAGGAGGCCGCGAAGATCCTCGACCTCACCGAGTACCTGGACCGCAAGCCGAAGGCGCTCTCCGGCGGTCAGCGCCAGCGTGTCGCCATGGGCCGCGCGATCGTGCGTGAGCCGCAGGTCTTCCTCATGGACGAGCCGCTGTCCAACCTGGACGCCAAGCTCCGTGTCTCGACCCGTACGCAGATCGCGTCGCTGCAGCGCCGGCTCGGCATCACCACCGTCTACGTCACCCACGACCAGGTCGAGGCCATGACCATGGGCGACCGGGTGGCCGTGCTCAAGGACGGCCTCCTGCAGCAGGTCGACTCGCCGCGGAACATGTACGACAAGCCCGCGAACCTCTTCGTCGCCGGCTTCATCGGCTCCCCGGCCATGAACCTGGTCGAGGTCCCGATCACCGACGGCGGCGTGAAGTTCGGCAACAGTGTCGTCCCGGTCAACCGGGAGGCGCTGAAGGCCGCCGGCGACAAGGGCGACCGCACGGTGACGGTCGGTGTCCGGCCCGAGCACTTCGACGTGGTGGAGCTGGGCGGCGGCGCGGCCACCTCCCTGACGAAGGACAGCGCGGACGCGCCGGCCGGTCTCGCCGTCTCCGTGAACGTCGTCGAGGAGCTCGGCGCCGACGGCTATGTGTACGGCACCGCCGAGGTCGGCGGCGAGGTCAAGGACCTGGTCGTCCGGGTCAACGGCCGCCAGGTCCCGGAGAAGGGCTCCACGCTGCACGTGGTGCCGCGGCCGGGCGAGATCCACGTGTTCTCGACGTCCTCGGGTGAGCGTCTCTCCGACTGAACGCCTTCACGCCGACTGAGCTGCGCGTTTGCGCCGAGTTGACGAAAGGGGCCCCGCGGAGTGCCGCGGGGCCCCTTTCGTGTGGTTTGCGCGTCCGGATCACCCCGGATATACCCCGGCACAGCAATCATTCCGGGCGGGCCGCGTCAACCCCTTACCCAGAAAGTGGCGCCTCTCCATCCCCCGAAGGGGTGACTAAATGTCGCCAAATCATTACCCCGCGCTACCCTCACACGCGTGAAGCACTCCACCAACCCTCAGACGCGACGCGGCCACCGGGGCGGCCCTGCCCGCCGGATCGGCCGCACTCTCGCCCTCGTCCTGCCCGTCGTCCTGGTGCTCTCCGGAACCCTCGCGGTGACCCGGGTCAACTGGACGGGGAGCCCCTCCAGCTCGGCGCTGGCCGCCTCGGACGTCTCCTCGGCGGAGGTCTCCGACAAGGCGGTCGCCCTCGCCCCGCAGGACATGCTCCGCGACCAGCTGATGAGCGAGCTGCAGGACGAGAACCCCGGGGTCGTCCTCACCCACCTCCAGCAGGCCGTCGACGGACACCCCTCGCTGGCCCGGCACTGCGCCGCCATCGCCCGCGCGCTGGGCCAGGCCGCGGTGCGCATCTACGGCGCCCCACGCGCCCAGTCCTACGCCCGCCCGGTGTGCGACACGGCGTTCGCCTCGGGCGTGCTCGCCGCGCACAGCTGAACGCCGGGTGCGCCGGGACCTCGGTGACGGCTCCTTCGCCTCCTACGGGTTCCGGTCCATCACCCTTGCGGGTTCACAACCGTCGGCCGAGCCGAGCGGGGCGCAACGTACAGTGCGGTCATGACCCATCCCAACGCCGCGTCGCGCCCCACTCAAGCCGTGGTCCTGGCCGGTGGCCAGGGCTCCCGGCTGCGTCCCTACACCGATGACCGGCCCAAGCCGATGGTCGAGATCCCCGGCACGGGCACTCCGATCATCGGCCACCAACTGACCTGGCTCGCCGAGGAAGGCGTGACCGACGTGGTGGTCTCCTGCGGCCACCTCGCCGACGTCCTGCAGAAGTGGCTGGACTCCGCCGACCTGCCCGTCTCCGTCACCACCGTCGTGGAGACCGAGCCCCTCGGCCGCGGCGGCGGCCTCAAGTACGCCGCCGCGCGTCTTCCCCGCCCCGACCGGCCCTGGTACGCCACCAACGGCGACATCTGGACCCGCTTCTCCCTGCGGGACATGGCCGACTTCCACACCGAGCGGGATGCCGTCGCGACCCTCGCTCTGGCCCGGCCGCGGATCCCCTGGGGCGCGGTGAAGACCGACGGGTTCGGGCACATCACCGACTTCATCGAGGCCCCGCCGTCGACGTTCGAGATCAACGCGGGTGTGTACGTCTTCTCGCCCGAGTTCGCCCAGTTGCTGCCCGAGCGGGGCGATCACGAGCGCACGACGTTTCCCGTGCTCGCCCGGGAGCGGAAGCTCGCCGGGTTCCCCATTCCGCAGGGGGCCTACTGGCGGGCCATCGACACGGCGAAGGATCTGACGGAAGCGGCCAGGGAACTGGCGGCCTTGGGACGGTAGTCTCCCCGCACCGCATCCACACCATGTGGACAGGGCCCCGTACCTGCACGGTACGGGGCCCTCTCCTGTGGCGTTCCGTCAGCCCAGCAGGCCGCCCACCAGGCCCGTCTGCCCGGAGGACGAGGAACCGCCGGAGCCGGACGAGCCGCCCGAGGTGCCGCCGGTGCCGCCACTGCTGGACGGACCGGACGTCGTGCTCGGGGCGCCGCCCGTCGGGGAGGACTGGCGGGGCGGGTTCTGGCCCGTGGTGCCCTGGGTCTGGCTGGGGGTCGTGGTCGTACCGCCGGCGCTGCGGGTGGCGCCCGGGGTCGTCGCCGCCCCGGAGGGGCTCGCTCCGGCCGTGGCGCCGCCCGAGGGCGAGGTGGACGCCGCCGGGGTCTTCTTGTGCTGTCGGCCGGGCTTCTGGGGGAGCGCGGAGCCGGGGAGGTTGTTGCGGGGGGCCTCGCCCGGGCCGGGGACGATGACGCGGCTGGAGTCGCGTACGGCGCCGCCGAGCAGGGAGCCGACGAGCAGGGTGAGGCCCACGGTGACGACCGTGATCAGGGCACCGCGGCGCAGGACGTACTGGCGCAGGTCCCAGATGTCGGCGCGGGGGCCGAGGCGGCGCCAGGCGCCCGCGGCGAGACGGCCGTCCACGGAGTAGACGGGCGCGCCGGCGATGACCAGTGGGGACCAGGCGGCCATGTAGATGATGTCGGGGGCGTCGTAGGCGGGGACCGTCTTCCAGCTGACGGTGACGATGAGGGCGGCGGACAGCAGGGCGCCCACGACCGCGGCGACGCGCTGCCAGCAGCCGAGGACGGTCAGGACGCCGACGACCACCTGGAGGAAGGCGATGACCAGGCCGGAGCCGACGGGGTGGTGCAGGGCGAACTGGCGCAGTGGCTCGGCGACGTCCCAGGGGTGCAGGGTGTTGAGCCATTTGACCATCGAGCCGCGCTTGCCGCCGTCGAAGTAGACGGGGTCGCACAGCTTGCCCATGCCGGCGTAGATGGAGATGAAGCCCAGGAAGATGCGGAGCGGGAGCAGGACCACGCCCAGGTTCATCCGGCGGCCGGGGAAGTAGGCGTGCCGGGCCGGATCGTCTCCTTGGCGGCGGGCGGGGCGCGGGGCGTCGGGGTCGGAGGGGTCGGCGTACTCGTCGTAGCCGTCGTGGTCGTCGTAGCCGCCGTACGGCTCGAAGCCGGTGTCCGGGTAGCCGGGGTCGTCGTAGGCGCCGCCGACCGTGCGCATGTGCGGCAGCAGGCGGGTGCCGTCGGCGGCGTCGGGGGCCGTGCGCTGGTGTCCCACGACCGGGGTCTCGACCGTCTGGCCCAGGTCGTCGTAGGCGTCGGCGTAGTCGGTGCCTACGCGCGGGATGACCTGGGTGGCGCCGGGCTCGGGCTCTTCGGCGTGGCGGACGCTGCTGCCCCGCACGGCCTGGAGGAGCCGGTGGGCGCCGGTGTCGTCGGGGGCGGACTTGCCGCTCCACACGACGGGGCGGCGGCGGCCGGCGGCGGCGCCCGGCCGGCCCGCCGTGCCCACGACGGGCATCCGGGCGGTGTCCTGGGCGGCGCTCAGATGCCGGGCGATCCGCGGGGATTGGGTGCGCTTCGCCGATGCGCCCAGCTGCACGCGGAAGCTGGCGTGATTGACGATGACCTGCGCCGGATCGCTCGGCACCTTCACCATGCTCAGCGCGGGAGCCTCGTCGGGTGCTGACCGGAATCCCGACGAGCGTCCCCCCGTGGGTGTGCGGGGTGTTCTGGTGTCCACGCTCATCTAACCGAGCGACGTGGAGTTAGGACACTGCTTGGACCGGGCGGATGTGTCCGGACCCCGTCAAAGCGGCCTCGAACGCCACATGGACACCAGAATTACCCCGCACGGGTGAAATTCCGGACGGGTGTTCAGACCCGTCGGCATGCCGTCACGTCAGCTGCGCCTGCGCGCCGCCTCGTACAGGACGATCCCCGCCGCGACACCCGCGTTCAGCGACTCCGCGCCGCCGGGCATCGGGATGCGGACGCGGAAGTCGCAGGTTTCGCCGACCAGGCGGGACAGGCCCTTGCCCTCGCTGCCGACGACGATGACGACCGGGCCGTCCAGCGCCTGAAGGTCGCCGAGTTCGACCTCGCCGTCCGCCGCCAGGCCCACGACCGTGATGCCGGCCTTCTTGTACGCCTCCAGGGCGCGGGTGAGGTTGGTGGCGCGGGCGACCGGGGTGCGGGCGGCCGCGCCGGCGGAGGTCTTCCAGGCGCCGGCGGTCATGCCGGCCGAGCGGCGCTCGGGCACGACGACGCCGTGGCCGCCGAAGGCGGAGACGGAGCGGACGACCGCGCCGAGGTTGCGCGGGTCGGTGACCCCGTCCAGGGCGACGATCAGCGGGTCCTCGGAGTCGTCGTAGGCGGCTTCGGCGAGGTCCTCGGGGTGGGCGTACTCGTACGGCGGGACCTGCAGGACGAGGCCCTGGTGGTTCAGGCCGTTCGTCATGCGGTCCAGCTCGGGGCGGGGGGCCTCCATCAGGTTGATGCCGCCGCGCTCGGCGGCGAGCTGGAGGGCCTCGCGGACGCGCTCGTCGTTGTCGATGAACTGCTGGACATAGAGGGTGGAGGCGGGGACGCCCTCGCGGAGCGCCTCGACCACCGGGTTGCGGCCGACGACGAGTTCGGAGGCCGACCTGCCACCACCCCGGCGCTGCTGCGGGCGGCCCTGGGCGCGGCGGGCCTTGGCGGCGGCGGCGCGCTGCTTGGCGTGGCCCTTGCGCATCTCGGCGGGCGGGGTCGGCCCCTTGCCCTCCAGGCCCCGGCGCCGCTGGCCGCCGCTGCCGACCTGCGCGCCCTTCTTGCCGGACATGCGGCGGTTGTTCGCGGCCATGACCTACCTGTTCTCTACGAAAAAGTGTGTGTACGTCTATGCAGTGTGCCGCCCGGGGGGCCGGGCGGCACAATCGATCAAGGGTCGGGGACCTACCGGGACCCGAGGGTCCAGCGCGGGCCCTGCGGGCTGTCCTCGATGACCAGGCCCGACTGGTTGAGCTGGTCGCGGATGGCGTCGGCGGTGGCCCAGTCCTTGCGGGCACGGGCCGACTCGCGCTGCTCCAGGACGAGCCGGACGAGACTGTCGACCACGCCGTGAAGGTCCTCGCCCTGGTCGGACTCCCCCGCCCACTGCTCGTCGAGCGGGTCCAGACCGAGGACGCCGAGCATGGACCGGACCTCGGCGAGCCGGGCGACGGCGGCGTCCTTGTCGTCGGCGGCCAGCGCGCTGTTGCCCTGCCGGACGGTGGTGTGCACGACCGCGAGGGCCTGCGGGACACCCAGGTCGTCGTCCATCGCCTCGGCGAACGCGGGCGGGACCTCGGCGGCCGGCTCCACGGTCTTCCCGGCGAGCTCCGTGACACGCTGCACGAAGCCCTCGATCCGCGCGAACGCCGACTCGGCCTCGCGCAGCGACTCCTCGCTGTACTCGATCATCGAGCGGTAGTGCGGGGTGCCCAGGTAGTAGCGGAGCACGATCGGCCGCCACTGCTTGACCATCTCGCTCACGAGCACGCTGTTGCCGAGCGACTTGGACATCTTGTCGCCGGCCATGGTCACCCAGGCGTTGTGCACCCAGTACTGCGCGAAGTCGTCACCGTAGGCCTTGGCCTGGGCGATCTCGTTCTCGTGGTGCGGGAAGATCAGATCCAGGCCGCCGCCGTGGATGTCGAAGGCGGTCCCCAGGTACTTGTGCGCCATGGCCGAGCACTCCAGGTGCCAGCCGGGGCGGCCCTCTCCCCACGGCGTCGGCCAGGTCGGCTCGCCCGGCTTCGCCGCCTTCCACATGGCGAAGTCACGCGCATCCCGCTTGCCCGTCTCGCCCTCGCCGGACGGCTGCAGCAGGTTGTCCAGCTCCTGCCTCGACAGCTCCAGGTACCGCGGGAAGGACCGTACGTCGAAGTAGACGTTGCCGTCGGCCGCGTAGGCGTGCCCGCGGTCGATGAGGCGCTGCATCATCTCGACCATCTCGGTGATGTGGCCCGTGGCGCGCGGCTCGTAGGTCGGCGGCAGGCAGCCCAGCGCGGTGTAGCCCTCGTTGAACGCGCGTTCGTTCTCGTACCCGATCGACCACCAGGGCCGGCCCTGCTCACGGGCCTTGGTGATGATCTTGTCGTCGATGTCCGTGACGTTCCTGACGAAGGTCACGTCATAGCCGCGGTAGGTGAACCACCGGCGCATGATGTCGAAGTTGAGGCCCGACCGGATGTGCCCGATGTGCGGTGCCGCCTGCACGGTGGCACCACACAGGTAGATCGAGACACAACCCGGCGTCAGCGGGGAGAAGTCACGGATCTGCCGGGCGCTGGTGTCGTACAGGCGAATGGTCACCACTCCAGGGTAGTGGGCGCCGGGTGGTGCCTCGTCCCGCTTGGCTCAGAACATCCCGTGACTCAGAACATCCCGACGACCTTCTCCGGCGTGACCCTGACGATCACTCGGTCGGCGTCCTTGGCGGAGGCCGGGTTGAACTCCGCGTACTTCTTGCCGGTGTACTTCAGTGACAGCTCGTCGATCAGTTCCTCGGCGCCCTGGGTGTCGAGCTCCGCGGTGCCCCGGATCTCCCCGTAGAAGTACGGCATCTCGGGGTCCTGGACGACGACGCTCACCCGGGGGTCACGGTCGAGGTTCTTCTTCTTGCGGCGGTCGACGGTCGTGGAGAAGAGGATCTGGTCACCGTCCCGCTTCACCCACACCGGGGACATCTGCGGGCGGCCGTCCGGCTGGATCGTGCCGACCACGATGAAGACGGGAGCGTCGAGCAGGGACTTGAGCCGGTCGGGCAGGGTGGCGGGCATGGGTGCCTCCTCAGTCGGCGGTGACTCTCCGGGTACCCTCGCACGCTCTCCGCTCACCCGCACCACGAGCAGTGCCGCCGGCGGCCTCAGCCCGTACGGGCCACCAGTGCCGTCGCCACCGCCATCAGGCCCTCCTCGCGGCCCGGGAAGCCGAGGCCGTCCGTGGTGGCGCCGGATACGGAGACGGGCGCGCCGGCCGCCTCGGAGAGGATCTTCTGGGCCTCGTCCCGGCGCTTGCCGATCCTGGGACGGGGGCCGACCACCTGGACGGCGATGTTGCCGATGGTGAAGCCGGCCTCGCGGACGATCCGGGCGGCCTCCGTCAGGAGGGTCACCCCGGACGCGCCGGACCACTCCGGGCGGCCGGTGCCGAAGTGCTGTCCCAGGTCACCGAGGCCGGCGGCGGAGAAGAGGGCGTTGCAGGCGGCGTGGGCGACGACGTCCGCGTCGGAGTGCCCGGCCAGGCCCGGTCCCTCGCCCTCCCACTTCAGGCCCGCGCACCACAGCTCGCGGCCCTCCTCGAAGGCGTGGATGTCGGTGCCGATGCCCACCTGCGGCAGCACGCCACCCGGCGGCAGCCGGACATCCGATGCCTCAGAAGCCATCGTTCAGCCTCCTGCGGGCCAGGACCGCCTCGGCAAGGACCAGGTCGAGGGGGCGGGTCACCTTGAAGGCCTCCTCGTGCCCGGGGACGGCGACGACCGTCAGGCCCAGCTGCTCGACCATGCTCGCGTCGTCGGTGACGTCGTCCGTGATCGTCTCGTGGGCGCGGATCAGGGTCGCCCGGTCGAAGCCCTGGGGTGTCTGGACAGCCCGCAGGCGGGCCCGCTCCGGGGTGGCGACGACCGGCTCCGGCTCGCCGGCCTCGGCGGCGGGCTCGACCTCCTTGACGGTGTCGGCCAGCGGGAGCGCGGGGACGACGGCGGGGGCGCCCGCGCGTACGGCCTCGATGACGGCGTCGACCGTGTCGACCGGGACGAGCGGGCGGGCCGCGTCGTGGACGAGGACGATGCCGTACTCGGGGGGAAGCGCGTCGAGGCCGAGCCTGACCGATTCCTGGCGGGTGTCCCCGCCGGGGACGACCAGGAAGTCGGTGCGGTCGGGCAGGGCGTGCGCGTCGAGCAGGGACTTGACCTCGGCGGCGCCGTCCGGCGGGGCCACGACGATCACCAGGGAGACATGGTTGGACGCGGCGAGCGCGCGGACCGCGTGGATGAGCATGGGCGTGCCGTTCAGCGCGCGGAGCGCCTTGGGGGCGCCCGGACCGAGGCGTACGCCCCGGCCGGCGGCGGGAATCACGGCGGCGACGGGGGTCTGCGCGGGCGAAGGGCGCGATTCGTCAGACATCGGTTCCTGTCAGGTTTGTGTGCTCGACCTAGGTGGGTATGGCCTGGAGGAGTGCCGGGCGCGACGCCTTGACCGGACCCTTTCCGTGACCCTGGTCGAGCCATCCGCCCGGGCCCGGCACGTCAAGTATCGGGGGCTTTCTCCACTGGGCTCCACCGGCCTCCCCGAGGCACGCCCGCCCGCGGGGACGAACATGCCGCAGCGCCCGGCGACATGGTCCGTGTCATCGGGCACCGCGGCATTTCACTGTGCTGAGCGTCGTGCTGAGCGTGTCGGAGGCGAAGGTTCGCCGCCGTGGCGCGTCAGGAGGCGAGCACCTCGTCGAGCAGGGCCTCGGCCTTGTCCTCGTTCGTGTTCTCCGCGAGAGCCAGCTCGCTCACCAGGATCTGGCGGGCCTTGGCGAGCATGCGCTTCTCACCGGCGGAGAGCCCTCGCTCCCGCTCACGACGCCACAGGTCACGCACGACTTCCGCGACCTTGATGACATCGCCGGAGGCGAGCTTCTCCAGGTTTGCCTTGTAACGACGGGACCAGTTCGTGGGCTCCTCGGCATACGGCGCGCGCAGCACCTCGAAGACCCGGTCCAGCCCGTCCTGACCGACCACATCACGCACGCCCACGAACTCAGCATTGTCCGCTGGCACACGTACCGTCAGGTCACCCTGGGCGACCTTCAGCACCAAGTAGGTCTTGTCCACGCCTTTGATCTGGCGAGTTTCGATGGCCTCGATCAGCGCGGCCCCGTGATGGGGATAGACCACGGTGTCGCCAACCTTGAACGTCATGTGACAGGTACCCCTTCCGTGGCTATCCAGGGTAACACGGATACGGCGTCTTCTGAATGGCGTTTTCGCAGGTCAGGGCATATCTCGGGGCTTGACAACTGCGACAGGAACGTGCTGCGAGGGGCCTGCGCAAGCGGGAATTCGCAGGTGGGAGGGGCTCTTCGGGCGGGGTGAAACACGTACGTCACCTACTCCGGGAGCCGCCTCCAAGTGGATGAACGTCCCGATTTGTCCGCTTCCAAGCGTACGACTTCCGCTACTCCGTTCGGTGACCCGAGGCCGATCCGGGCCGAATCCGGAATTGATCAACGGCTGCCGGGAGGCGTGCGCGTGATCAATATCGAGGGCGGTCATCGGGGCGGTCATCGGGGTGCTCATCGAGGGGTCGCGCATTCCTTCACGGAAATTTTGCGAGTGGTTATGTGAATGGTGGACGGGCGCTCCGCAAAGTGACTGGAGAGTCACTTGTGACAGCAGTGACGAAGGGTTCCCGGTACCTCCAGCCGGAGGGAAGCCGGGGGCTTGGGGAGGGTCGGGTGCGGTGGCCCAGGAACGGCTCGGTAACCTAAGGCCGCTGACAGACACTTAGGGTGGCTTTATCAGGGGAGCCGCCCGCGCGTTCAAGGAGTTGCCGCCGCCGTGAGCAGCAGCCTTCGACGCGGCGCCCTCGCCGCCTCCGCCATCGTCTTCTCGATCGCCTCGCTCGCCGCCTGCGGCGCCGGCAACGACTCGCAGACTCTGCAGGTCAAGCCGGACAACGCGGCGACCAGCGTCGGCAACATCAAGGTCCAGAACGCCACGATCATCACCCAGCCCGACCTGAAGTCGACGGGCCCGGCGGTGATCTCCGCGACGATCTTCAACTCCTTCAAGGACCCCGAGACCCTGCAGTCGATCAGCATCCCGGGCTCCACCGAGACCGTGAAGCTGACCCCCGCCAAGGGCCAGAGCCTGACCGTCCCGGCGCACGGCTCGCTGATCCTCGGCGGCCAGGGCAACGCGTCCGCCGAGATCCCGAGCGGTCGGCAGGCCGTCCAGGACGGCAACGCCCAGAAGATCACCTTCACCTTCAGCACGACCGGTGACGTGAGCCTGCGCGCCTTCGTGGTGCCGGCCACCAGCTACTTCGACAAGTGGGGCCCGAGCCAGATCCCGTCCGCCCCGGCGTCCGTCTCCCCGGCCCCCGGCGCCACCGCCTCCGGCCGCGCCAAGCCGGGCAAGCACGGCAAGGCCACCCCGTCGGCGACCGCGAGCAGGAACGCGACGGCCGGCGCGGGCGCGACCCCGAGCGACTCCGCCTCGCAGTCGGCCACCGGTCAGTGAGCAGCCGTACGAGCCGCTGAACGGCAGCACACGTACGAGGGCGGCACCCCGGCTCGGGGTGCCGCCCTTCGTCGTACAGCCGGTGCGGCCGGTGGATGCCCGGTGGATACGGCTTACGGCTCGAACTTGTAGCCCAGCCCCCGGACCGTCACCAGGTACCGCGGCGCGCCCGGGTCAGGCTCGATCTTGGCCCGGAGACGCTTGACGTGGACGTCGAGCGCCCCCTCCCCCACGCACCCCTCGCACCGCTGCGCGGGCATCGGGTTGCTGCGCCGAACTCCGTCCGGCCGGACAGGGAGCGTTCCCCGCGTCGGTTCGATCACGGCTCGAACTTGTAGCCCAGCCCCCGGACCGTCACCAGGTACCGCGGCGCGCCCGGGTCAGGCTCGATCTTGGCCCGGAGACGCTTGACGTGG